>CAISVC010000618.1 GCA_903888815.1 uncultured Fibrobacterota bacterium | reverse complement strand
CTCTCTCCCATGCGCATAGGGTTCGGCGTATTGAAGACATGGTCGAGCGAGAATGTGTTTTCATCGGTTATTTCCAGAACAAACTTTGCCCGTGAGATATTACCGAGCAGATCCTGCGCCGTCACCTGCAGATCATGGGGGCCGGTCTTTATAGAATTTTCCTCGAATGACAGGAGAGCGCTTCCGTTCCTGAAATCGCCCTGGGCGAACTGGAATTTGTAATTGATATTACGGCGGCTGTAAACTCCGGGGATCTCCATGGTCAGACCCTGGTCAGGGCCATTATCAACGACATTAATGCCGCTTTGATCATTGAGCACTATTTCGCATTTGAGGGGCAGGGACGAAACAATCCGGTCGGAAAAGGATGCCGAATTTGAACGCATGGATTCTATATCATAAACCGGCCTGATGGTGATTCGCGGCCCGACAGTATCTTTTAATCGCGACGTAGTGGTATCGCTTCCATGGAAAAAGAGCGAATTCCCGCATCCGAGCCCTATCGTTGGTCCTTCCCACGCATAAGCGGTAAGCTTGGCGCCTGTTTTATCAAAAGAGATGCTCGGCGGCAGAATTGCGGTCTGCTCGAACAATCCGTTGCGTACCGTGGACCGGGCTGAAAAAATCGGCTTGCCCGGCCTCAGCCACCGCATCGAATCCGGATCATCGAGGCCGTCTTTGCGTTTTGTCTGCTCCGGGGGATTGAAAATACCCAGTTGTACGAACGCATCGGCGGAACTGCCGAAAGTGACGTCCGTGGCGCCGTTTTCTTTTACAACGGCTCCCGTTATCCTGATCTGCTGCAGTGCCTGCAGCGAGTCCCGCAGACCGTCGTTCAAATGAAGCGTGTCCGTTTTGCCGCCGCTCGTGCGTATGATGTCGAGCTGCACCCGCCGCGAAGGTGTTACAAGCCGCAGTGACGGATCGCCGAGCAACGTATACACGTGATTGTAGCTGTCAGTATGGTTCAGAATCTTGGCGTAGAGTATAGCCATGCCGATGGACGACGGGCCTGCCGTATCAAAAAGCGCACCGTAGGTATTAAGGGCAAGGGTCGTGTTGGAAGGAGCGGCGGAAGGACGGGTACTGGAAAAGGTCGCGATGGCCCCTGCGCCCGGCGCTTTGACCAGCATTTCTGAGAGGCACACCGCGCCCGGTTTGTCAAATAATCCGACCGAGCAGGAAAATGAAGAAACAACAGGGTATCGTTTTGCATTGTAAAGCTGCGGTATATCTATCTGGGTGAGCACCCGCTCGTCAGTCCATTGGGCAGGAGAACCATGGCCGAAAAAATTCACATAGCCGGCGCCGTTATTGATTTCGTTTACAATGGCTTGTTCCGCTTCAGGCTTCATGTAGCTCGCGTTACGCGGATAATCGAAAAGATATACTTTCTGCAGGTCCATTGACGGCCGGAGCGATTCGGTGAGCGCAGCAACAAGTTCGGAAGATACATGGTGACCCATATTGTCCGTGATCGTCCCCTGCCGGTCATCATCGGCAACAAACACCATTGTATTGCGCCAGGAACCCCAATCGGCCGTCGGTGGGTCTTCGACCTCGATAATCTTGTCGACCATGGCCTTGGCATCGTTCAAGGTCTGGCACGGCAGCCGTCCGATCGCCACCAAAAGGCTGTCGCTGGTACCGAACGCCCCGCCGGACAGAAGTGCCGCGTAAAAATCATCTTCGCACCAGCTCCCCTTCCGGGTCGGCGTAACCAGATCTATCTCGGCCGGCGGAATGAAATTCATTTCGGCAGTCTGAATCCGTTTGAAATCGTAGTGCCCTTTCCCCATGAACAACACATAATCGAGCATTTCGTGATTCTGCCAGTTACGGGTCACAAATGCCAGAAAATTCCGTAACGCCGCCGGATCAGTATTGCCGCCGGCGAAGTCGGTGTAAACGTCATTGATACTGACGATGCGCGGACTGGTAAAACCGAGTTTTGCTTTATGCGTGGCGAGCTGTTCCGCTTCGGAAAGAAAATCCGGAGGTGTGACAATGAGGTAATCGGTAGTATTGCTCAACTCCCTGAGGTTGGAGACGACACGGTTCGAGCCGACGAGGCGCGTGGGGGGAAGCGAAAAAGCGGCATCGGGCAGCGTTATTAACCCGGACTCGTTGCATAGGAAATAGCGGGCCCCGGTATTACTGGAATCGCTCCATACGTACTGCGTGCTGCCTGACACTGTATCGATCAGGGAAACGGATCGTTCGTCAGGCGGGATTCTAAAGAGGTAGATCCGGCTGTTCCCGCCTGATGAAAGACGGTAACTTTTGACGCCCGTGTCGTTGAAAGAAAAGACGTGCATGCGCAATGTATCCGCAGCTGACAATGGTTGACGGTAATCTGCCCGGAGGTTCTGCAGCTGCCAGTAATTGTTGGGAGCCTGATCCGTATACACCATGCGCACAAGGCGGTTTCCCCAATGCGGAACGGTGTAGTTCATTCCGTTCATGCAATTTGTGCTGAGCGTATCGTTTCCTATGATCGCCGTAACCTGTGCATTGGAATAATCGGGCAACATGTTAAACTGGAGGGATCCGCCGACCGCAGTGTCAACGTTCGGAAGATCAAGCTGGCAATCAAACTTCGTTCCATAGCAGGGGGGGATGAAACTTACCCACACCCAGCCGATCATATCAAGCGGACTCGGAGTTCCTGACGCATCGGGCCATTTCGGCGGCGATTTCGGTTCCCTGAACATGACATGATTGATAAAATAGTCGACCGTCTCCGCGCTTCCCGTCGGCTGTACGAAACGGTTCATGCTCGCGCCGCTGCCCGCAGGAGACTTCAGTGTCAGCCAGTAATGGCGGTTATCATCATAGTTGTCAAGATTAAAAAAATAATCGTGTTGCAGCGAATCATACGCCCAGTCGGACAGGCCGGTGACATACGCCAGAACATAATCGTCATTATCAATAATGCTGTCCCTGTCGCGGTCGCAGCGGAAGAGCGGCACCTCGGTAATGCCGGCAGGTACCGAATCCTGCGCAGGACAGGCCAGCGGCATTTCACCTTTCCATGAAGCATACAGGGCGACGCTGCGGATGGCAATGGCGGCAGTATCCACCGTGGTATGCAGAGAACCGAAAAGACGTTTGATCTGCGATCCCGGGATTTTTAAAATTCCATTTTCCTTGATCGTGACTTCATTCATTCCGGCATGACCGTCGCCGATGGTAAACGTCAGAAGCGGCTGGCCGTATTGGAGCGGGAAGGCATCTCCGGTTTTCTTTAATCCTTTCTGTGCCGGTTTCATCCATGCGGTTGCCACCGAATAGTTGAGCACGAGCTTTTGCAGCATTCGCTGGTAGGCAGTCGCAGCCGGCCGGGCGCTTGTAAGCGGCGATCCGGCCGGGAATTCAACGGTGCATTGGCCGCCCGTAAGCACCTGAACGGTATGCGCACGTGCATCGTAGCGGACAGGACGGATGACAAGGTGCGCCGTACGCATGTTTTTCAGCCACGAATAGCGCACATTAGAGATCCATGGATCGGCAAATTGAATATCCTGAGGCGAAGGAAGAGCTTTTCCGGCCTCGTTGAAATTCTTCATCAGCGGATGGTTGAGCATGACCGTCCGGATGGTACCCGGAACAAAGTTGACGCGAACCGCGCCGGAGAGCGGTATGCCGACAAATACGGAGAATCCGGGAATCGCAGGTTCGCCTTCTGACCCGAGCATGATATTTTCACCGATGAACCCAAGGCTGGTGGCGAGCGTACCTGAATCCCTGACCGTCACCGTATCAAAGGTTCCCAATTCCCATCTGAACACCAGCCGTGACGTTGAATTTTCAAGAATACTGACCGATGCCGCAATCGGGCCGCAGAGAAGAAGGAGGG
>CAISVC010000617.1 GCA_903888815.1 uncultured Fibrobacterota bacterium | reverse complement strand
CCCGCGGTCAATGCCGCCGGCAACGACCGGGCATGCAATGAGCGACCGCACGCCTGCATCGCCGCTGTAGTAGAACAGCGTGGCGCTGTCGCTTATGATTTCCTGCAGGTTGAGTGTTTTCAAACTGTCCTTGAAAAAGCCGCCGAGCACCCCCTGGCCGGGCCGGATGATTGCTCCGGGGTGAATGTGGCTGCTCTGCGACCAGTACCGGCGCAGACGGTAACTGCCATCCGCGGCGGGGAAAAAAACGGCAACGGTATGGGCGCTGATCCGCATGCGCACCAGCTTGATGCATGCGTCAAGGACCGTGTCCACGGTGGTCTCAATTTTTTCCCGCTGTTCTTTTCTGAAAGCGGCGCCGAGTGTGGAGACCTTCGCTCCGTCAATGGAACCGGAAACCTCTTTCTGCGCAAGCAGCGGCAGAAGCGGTTTCGGAACAGGCGGCCCCGAGGCCTGAGAGGGTCGGCGCAGGAACCGGCGGCGGGAAAAAAGAAAGAGCAGTACGGCCGCTCCTGCCGCGATCGGCACACCGAGCTCCGCCACGGTGCCCCCGCAATAATGGCAGATCAGCGCGAACAGGAAAAGAACGGCCAATATGCGCAGGGCGCCTTTCCGGTCAGTGTGTTTCATGAAGAGCGCCGTCCGTTTTTGGCCTGTTTCCGGGCCTGTTCGTCGGGCGGCAGCAGACGGGCGATCATCGCACAAACCGCCGCATTGTCGGGCGGTTTTGTGATGACGCCGTCGAAGCCCAGGCCCGCAAGGCTTTTTTCCGGATACTGCCCGATGAATGAAGTAATGGCGACGACCGGGATTTCTTTCGTCGAGGCGTCCCTCCGGAGGCTGTTTAAAAGCCTGACGCCGTCCATGACCGGCATCATGATATCGGTCACGACAAGTGACGGCAGTTCTTCCTTGACCTTCGAGAGCGCCTCGAACCCGTTGAGGGCGGTGACGATCTCATATTTTTTGTAAAGAAGGATCTCCAGATAATCGAGGGCATCGTGATCGTCGTCGACGACGAGTATTCTCGGCCGTTTGTTCATCGTGACGCCTTCCGGTAAAGGACCAGGCCAAGGACAAAAAAGACCGCATTGCCGATCCATGCGCCGAAAAGCGTCGGCAAATGGCCGTTCTGGGCGAAAACGATCGCAAATCTCGATATCAGGTAGAAGGCGAACGCGAGGCCGAGACCGATACCGACGAGCATGGCTACTCCCTTTCTCCCGGCGCGGGCCGTAATGGCCACGCCGAGCAGGATCACGATGAAATTCATGAACGGCAGCGCAATTTTAAATTCCAGCTCTCCCATATATTTACGGACATCTTCACCCCGGCGCTCCGCCGCCTCGATATAGCTCTGCAGCTCCCAGTAGCTCATCTCTTCTATGCTTTTAATGCGGGCGACCATGTCAATGGGCTCGGCTTTCAGAATGGTGTCGCGTAGCGTATCGAAGGGGGTAAGCACTGCGCCTTCGGCACCGAAGGTCCGTATGGTGCCGCGGATAAAACGCCATCCTGTGCTGTCGTGGATCATGCTTTCAGCCTGTATCCGCTCGGCAATGCTTGACGTGTCGAATGACTCGCGCCAGATCCCGCGTGCTGTTTGCGGATGCGTGCCGAACTCCTGAAATACGTACATGGTATTCCGGTTCCCGAAGTAAAAGAAGTTCCGGCGGAACTCAGAGAGGCCGCTTTTCCCTTTCGAGGCCCCATGATGCCGGAGCGGCGAATCACGCGGCTCCTTGAAGCTGGCAACAAGTTCTTTGCGCAGAAGGTTGCCTGTCGGGATTATTTTTTCACCGGCGTAAAAGGTGCCGATTGAAAGCAGGATGCCGAGCACGAGGAGCGGTATGGTCAACTGGCGGATGCTGATGCCCGCGGCTTTCATGGCTATGAGTTCGCTGTGCTTTGCGAGTTTGCCTATGGAAGCCATGGAGGCGAGCAGCAGGACGAGCGGAAAGAAGGTCAGTATTATCCAGGGCAGATAGTACAGGTAGTAGAGCGTGATTTCTACGGCGGCCGCCTGCTCGAACTGCCTGAGGTTCGACACATAGTCGATGACTACGAAAACCGCAATGAGCGCGCAGGAAAGACCGACCGTCCAGCCGCTGAACATGGTGATGAGGTACATGGGCAGCGTACCGGTGGTCAGCCTCAGGAGCCACTTGGGCAGCTTTATGCAGATCGCCGCGAGCCTGAACACCGGGTTCGCCGCCAGGCGTCTCATGAGCGAGCGGTCGCTGCCCGCTGTTTTTTTCCATAAAGCAAGCAGCCAGCCGAATCTGATCGTGGTCTCGCGCAGCATGAGCAGCATGAGTAGGACGCCGCAGAGGCCGATGATGACGTTGCCGCTCCACATCGCCACGGCCGGCGGGACTTTCATTTTATCGCCGAGAGACTCTCCGCCTATGAGAAACGCCCAGTAGGCGATGAAAAATAAAATGCTGTAGCTCCCTCCTACCAAGAGCCCTCCGCGGCGCGCCATGATGCCGAGCGGAGCGCCGATAAGTACAAACACGAGGCACGCCACCGGTATGGCGTATTTCTTGTGCACTTCGACCATATATTGATTTATAAGAGAGCTGTTGGAATGGATGCGGCGGGAGGCCCGGTCGGCGGCCTCGTTCAATTCCTTCACTTTTACAAGGGCAGGCGAAGCGGCGGCCTTAAACGTTG
>CAISVC010000616.1 GCA_903888815.1 uncultured Fibrobacterota bacterium | reverse complement strand
GGTGGGATATTTCCCATTCAAATACAATCCGGAAGCAAGAAACATGGGCGAATATCTGTTCAGGAGCGGGATCCATCCGACGTTTGTTGTCAACAACTTCGATTTTCCCTTGAACCGCCTGCTTGGCGTTAATGTTGAGAATTCGCTGCTTAAAGACAACGAGTCTTTTTCCATCAATCAGAATTTATTATTGACAAGCGAAGCCGAAACGTATCCGTACGGCGACGTGTCGCTTTCCTATCTTGCGTCGTTTAACGTGTATAAAAAAGCGTTGACCATCGGCGGCGGAATCTGCGCCTACAGGGTTTTCCCGGTCGACGAGAAGGCCACGACGCCGCATCTGGGTGGAGCAAACGGGACCATCGCCGAAATCAAAAATAGGAGACCGGGTTGGGATGCTATCGGCAATCCCATCACCATCGGGGACACCACGTTTTTTTCATTCGCCGGCACAAAATTGATGTTTAACGCGACCATTGACCCCAAGGCGTTTTTTTCCCCGGATATTTCGGGTATTTTCGGCAAAGATGATTGCAAGCTCTACGGCGAATTGGCGATCCTTGGTTTGAAGAATTATCCTGTATATGTGGATTCTTTAAATGGCATCGGCACTGATCCCGATATCACAGCGCGGTACGATCTTCTTAAGGAACGCATGCCGATCATGGTCGGTTTCAATATTCCGACCTTTAAAATTTTAGACGTCGTGTCGGTTGAGTTGGAATACTGGGCCAATCGCTATTGCAACAACCGTTTTAATCAGATAAGCGGCACTGATGGTACTCGTTATCCGCTGCCGACTCGACTAACTTTACGAAGCAATAGCCTCGATAGCAACAGCGTTGGCAAGGTGAAATGGTCGATCTATGTAAAAAAGGAATTTAATAATATAGCGATTGTTGCGCAATTCGGCCGGGACCACAGACAAGTTTTAAATATTCTTGATCCGCGTTACTGCGACTACGGCGATAACCTGATAAAATCAAAGGACTGGTATTATCTGATCAAGGTCGCCTACGGTTTCTGATCTTCCGGCAGTCAAGCGCGGGCAGGGCGTTTTCTCACGCCGTGTGAAAAAACGCCCACCGCTTAATGCCCGATTTTAAGCAGGTACACGCCTTTCGACACCCCGAAATCTTTGCAGATGTCAATTACACCACCGCTCACAGCAATCCGGCGCAGCATCCTTCCCCGAAGGTCGTACAGCGCGGCAACCGCCGCGGCATTCTGCGCTGCCCCGGGCCATCTGAAAAAATCCCCTTTAACCTTGAAACAGCCGCCGGAGGCATCCGGCGGCAGGGGAACCGCTGTGCGGTAACCCGTCGTCACCCCCACCGTTGTTCTGCAGTATACCAGGAATTCCGTGAGCTGCAGCGAACCTATCGTCGCTTTGTTCAGGGTATGGAGCCGCACGTAGCGGGCCCTTACGGGGGTAAAGGGGCAATCATTCCTGCCGCCCTGATTGGAGTCGGTGGCATACACTTCGGTCCAGTTCAGGGTGTCATTCGAAACCTCTATCCGGTACGACGGCGCATAGTTGGTTCCCCACCGCAGGACCACCATATCCACGGTCTGTACCGAACCCAGATCCACCCATATCCACTGCGAATCGGCCCAGTCGGAATCCCACTCGGTGGCCGTGCTGCCGTCCACCACATTTGCAGCAGCGTAATCGGGAGGATACTCGGAGGATGCGCGCACCGCCTTGTGCAGGGCAAGATTTGTCCCGTATGAGAGCATGTTATACACTTCGATTTCCCAGAGGGAATACCCGTACGGCGTGGCCCGCACGCTGCCGTACATCCGCACGTATCTCGCACTTGTCGCAGTAAAAGTGATCTCTTCGGTTCCGCCCATGCCCGTGGTCGTTGAGTACACCGTGGTCCAGTTCGTTGCGTCATTCGACACCTGTATGTCGTACGAGGAGGCATACGCCGCCTCCCACATGAGATCGACCGTATTGAAGGTCTGTACCGAGCCGAGATCGACATACAGCCACTGCGGGTCGCTGAACGCGCTCGACCAGCGGGTGTTTGCCAGGTCGCCGTCAACCGCATTTGACCCGGCTAAACCGGCATTTTCAACTGAAGAGACCGTGACGTTCTTATGCAGGGCAAGATTTGTCCCGGAGGGAGGCATAGTATAGACCTCGAACTCCCATAAGGAATACCCCCATGTGGCATTTACCCGCGTTCTGCCGTACATCTGCACGTATCTGGCGTTTGTCGCGGGAAAAGAGATCACTTCGGTTCCGCCGGGGCTCGTCGTCGTTGTATACACCGTGGTCCAACTCACGGCGTCGCTCGATACCTGTATATCGTACGAGGTCGCATACGCCGCTTCCCAGCTCAGAATGACGCAGCTGACGGACTGGACCGACCCCAGATCGACGTACAGCCACTGCGGATCACTGAAGGTGCTCGACCAGCGGGTGTTTGTCGGGTCGCCATCTACCGCGTATGTCCCGGCGTAGCCGGCATTTTCTTCCGAAGAGACCGTGACGCTCTTGTTCAGCGCGAGATTGGTCTGGCTCAAAACAGCGATCGGGAAAGCAAGCGCGACAAAAAACAGCGCCGGCAGAATAGTTCCCGGCTTTCTGAAATCAGTCATATTTTGCTCCTTTAGGGCTTGTTTATATAATAGTACAAAGGCGCAGTGCCGGCTACTGTTTTCCGCCGAAGAACCGGTCGAGCATGTCGCTCACGTCGTCGCCTGTGATCCCCAGACTGCTCTTCCCGGGCTGCGGCTCGGGCTGCGGTTGGTGATGACCCATAAACTCGCTGCGGTCAGCGATGATGGTCTCTGCCTCAATGTCATAAATCGTTGCCGGCTGCGCCACTTCCTCGCCGGCGAACGCCGGCTCAGGCGGCCGGGGCGCGGCAAACGGGGGCTTTCCGGGCCACACCGGAGGCGGCGGAAGGGGTTCTCTGTGCGGCTGCACGGGAATTCCGGCGGGGAACGGAACCGCGGCCTCGGCCAGGGTCGCCTCGTCTTCTGCCGGTTCGGGCCCGGCAGCGGCAGGGGACGGCGGCGGAGCCGGGGAAATCCTGTCCGCAAACGCAAATTTCGATTCTGTCAAGGTCTCTTCGGATTGCCCGGCCGCGGGCGCGGCCGGTTCTCTGCCTGAAGCAGTTTCGGCGGCTTCCTCCTCTTCAACCGCCTGGGGCGCTTCCTCCTCTTCAACCGCCTGGGGCGCTTCCTCCTCTTCAACCGCCTGGGGCGCTTCCTCCTCTTCAACCGCCTGGGGCGC
>CAISVC010000615.1 GCA_903888815.1 uncultured Fibrobacterota bacterium | reverse complement strand
GCTCGATCCGGTGCCCTCAATGCTCGTGCAGGACCACCGGCAGACCGTAAAGGGTTATTTCGGCCTGTGCACGTCGTTCAACCGCAAAGTGATTAAAAAAAGCGTCATTGTTCTCGGCGATGTGCCGGGGACCGATATGGTAAACTACCTCCACGGTGTGGTCGGCAAGGGGCAGTTCGCCTTTCTCGGGGGCCATGACCCTGAGGACTATCAGCACGCGGTCGGCGACAAGCCGACGATGCTCGAGCTCCACCGGAACTCGCCGGGATACCGGCTGATTCTCAATAACGTGCTTTTCCCTGCTGCGGAGAAGAAAGAGAAAAAAACATAAATCCGAAACTCGAAACCCGAAATCCGAAAAAAGATGAAGCTGAAAATTTCAAAGGCGACATGGTCATGGTGTTTGTATGACTGGGCCAACTCGGTTTTTGCCACCACCGTCATGGTGGCGTTTTTCCCGGTATTTTTTAAGAATTTCTGGTGTTCCGATGCAGGCCGGATCCTCAGTACCGAGCGACTTGGCGTTGGAAACACCGTTGCCGGCATAATTGTGGCAGTCGCTTCCCCGTTTCTGGGTGCGTTCACCGATACCGGGCGTGATAAGAAGAAACTTCTCGGGTCTTTCATGCTGGTCGGCGTCTGCGCCACGGCATTCCTGTATTTCATTCCGCACGGCGCATGGTGGCCGGCCCTCTTGGTTTTTGTCGTTGCCAATATAGGTTTCTCCTGCTCGACCCTTTTTTACGATACGCTGCTCGTGGACGTTGCGGAAAAAGAGCATATGGATTTTGTTTCGTCGCTCGGCTTTGCCTTCGGTTACCTCGGCGGCGGCCTGCTGTTCATGGTCAATATGCTGATGGCGGCAAAACCGCACATGTTCGGGCTGCAGGACCAGTCCCAGGCCATACGGGTGTCCTTCTGCATGGCGGCGGTCTGGTGGTTGGTGTTCACGATACCGCTTTTACTATTTGTAAAGTATAAAAAATTCGCGGCGGTGTCCGGCGCGCGGGCGATCATGGCCGACAGCATGGCGCGGCTGCGGAAAACGGCCGGCAAAATCCTGCAGCGTAAGGAATTATTGCTTTTCCTGATTGCGTACTGGCTCTATTACGACGGCGTGAACACGTTTATCCGCATGGCGGTGGATTTCGGCCTTTCCATCGGCATAGGGACCATGGCGATAATGCTCGCGCTGCTGCTCGTGCAGTTCATCGCATTTCCCGCCGCGCTGCTTTTTGGCTTCTGGGCCGGCCGTTTCGGGGCGCGCCGCATGATCATTGCGGGCATCTTCGTCTATCTTATCGTGATCGGGCTCGGCGTCCTTTTCCTGACAAAACCGGTCCATTTTATCATTTTCGCCTGCATGACCGGACTTGCACAGGGCGGCATACAGGCGCTGAGCCGTTCCTATTTCGGCAAGCTCGTGCCGCATGAGGACGCGGCGGAGTATTTCGGGTTTTACAACGTGGTCGGCAGGTTTGCGATCATCGGGCCGGCAATGGTGGGCATCGTTGCCCAGGCGGTCTATGCTTTCGGCGTAACGCCTGTTGTCGCCTCACGTATCGGCATGGCCTCAACCGCGCTGCTGTTTGTTTCCGGTGGTATTCTGCTGGTTGTCGCCGACCATGCGCGCGCGAAAGCGAGTGAAGCGGCGTGACCGGCCTAAAGGCCTCCAAGGAAGAAGGTGATTTTATTCCCCTAACCGGTAAAGGCAGACAGAAAAAAGGGGACATGGAGACCAATTTCGAGGTCCGCAGTTTCGATGCCGCGATTCCTCCCGACGAATACAGAAAACTTCCCAGGAACCCGCTCTATATAATTCTCGATAATCTGCGCAGCGCATTCAACGTGGGGGCCATATTCCGCACGTGCGACGCGCTGCGGGTGAGCGGGCTCTACCTGTGCGGCTGCACCGCATTCCCCCCGCATGTGAAGCTCGCAAAGACCTCGCTCGGCACCATTGACTATGTGCCGTGGAAGCATTTCGAAACAGCGCTTGAAGCGGTACAATTCCTTAAAGGAAGGGGTATCCCGGGCAAGCCCGGGATACCTGTCTGGGCTGCCGAGACGACATCGCACTCAAAACCTTATTATCAGATGAGCTATCCGCCTGAGCTCGGTCTTGTGTTCGGCAACGAAGCGCTTGGAGTCAGCAGGGAAGTACTGGAAGTGTGCGATGAGATTATTGAAATCCCGCTTTACGGATTTAAAAACTCCCTGAATGTAGCAACCTCGGTCGGGATCATCGGGTTCAAGGCGATAGAGGGGATGGCAATTAATAATAATTAATATTTTTCTTTAGCTGAAGAACTGGAACTAAAATAAAAAACCCTTACAGCATCAAAAATCTGTAAAGGTCTAATTCTAAAAACCTGAGCGAATTAATTAGTACGTGCGCTCGCTCCTCCATGATATTCTTTTTTCGTCCCTGATGCGTTTCCGCTTCGACGAGTTGATGCGGCGTTTCCGTTCTTCGCTCGGTTTCTCGTAATGGCGGTATTTTTTAATGTCGGACAGAATCCCCGCCCGTTCGCAGGTCTTGCTGAATCGCCGCAGGGCTTTTTCAAACGCCTCGTCCTCGCGTATGATAATCCCGTTCATCCGTTTTCACCCCATTTCCTTATAAGAATGTTTACCACAGCTTGTAAAAAATAAATTTTGACGGGAAGGAAAACAAATAAAAGATGCGCCGATTTTCGATGAAAACTATTTTATCCCCATGGTAAAACCAGGACTCGAATGTCTCCTGAATGATTTCCCCGGAGAACTGCGAAACAGACGCGTCGGCGTCGTGTGTCATGCGGCATCGGTCACTTCATCGTATGAACATATCATCGACGCGCTGGCGCGGCATCCGGCGTGCAGGCTGGGAGCGATTTTCGGCCCCCAGCACGGGCTCTACGGCCAGACGCAGGACAACATGATCGAATGGGAGGGCGCCGATCATGCCCTTCACAAAGTTCCTGTGTACAGCCTTTACGGGAAGGTACGGAAGCCGGCGCCTGAGATGCTCGCCGGGCTGGATGCGCTCGTATTCGACCTGCAGGATGCCGGGGCCCGTCCGTATACGTATCTGTGGACGCTCAAGCTCTGCATGGAGGCATGCAGCGAAAAGAATATTCCGCTTTACGTACTTGACCGTCCCAATCCGGTCGCCCGTCTCGGGTTTGACGGCCCCATGCTCAGGCCCGGCTATTTTTCTTTTGTCGGAGGCGCGGAGATTCCGCTCTGCTACAGGTTGACCATAGGGGAGATCGCCGCTCTGCTCCGCCGCGTGTACCATACGTCGGCCGAGGTGCATATTGTCTGGATGCAGGGCTGGTGGCGGAACTCGCTCTACCGTGATACCGGTCTGCCGTGGGTGCTGCCGTCGCCCAATATGCCGACGCCCGACACCGCCATCGTGTATCCGGGCATGGTGCTCCTTGAAGCGACGACGCTTTCCGAGGGCCGGGGAACCACGCGGCCGTTCGAGATCTTCGGCGCCCCGTTTCTTAACATAAGAAAATTCAGGGAACACCTTGCGAAGATCGGGATGCCGGAAGGCTGCGTTTTCCGGGAGCATGAATTTATTCCCACGTTCCAGAAATGGGCGGGCACCTGTTGCTATGGCATGCAGATTCACGTAACCGACGTGAGCGTTTTCAAACCCGTGGAAACCGCGGCCGCCATCCTTCTGGCGGTGCAGGCTTCCGGTGCCGGCGCCTCCAGCGATTTCCATTTCAAGACCGGCCCTTACGAGTACGAACGCGAAAAAATGGCGATCGATATCCTCTCCGGCAGCGACTCGATCCGGAAATCCGTACTTGCAGGAGCGGCGCTTTCAGAGATGCGGAAAGCGTGGCAGCGGGAGCGGGAACCGTTCCTCGACCTGTTCCGTAGCGTCGCGCACTATCCGGAGGAACGGCCGTGAGAGGGTTTGTTCTGGCCGCAGGATTAGGCACGCGGCTGCGGCCTATCACCGACCATATCCCCAAAGCGCTTATTTCCGTGGCCGGGATGCCGCTTCTGGAGAGGGCGCTTTCGTTTCTTGACATGCAGGGAATAACGGATATCGGCGTGAATTCCCACCATCTGGCCGATCAGGTGGCGCTGTTCCGGGCAAAATCATCGGTGCCGTTTTCGCTCTTCCATGAAAAGGAGACGATACGGGGGACCGGCGGCGGCCTTTACCATGCGCGCGATTTTCTTGACAGGGATGAGCTGTTTTTCGTCTGTAATGTCGATATCGTTTACACATTCGATCTCAAACCGATTGTCGCGCAATTCCTCAAGACCGGCTGGCGCTGCGGGTTATTGGCGGTCCCTGTACGCGGTAACGGAACCATGTATTACGATCCCGAGTCCCGGCTCTACGCAGGCGTACCCGCGGACACCCCTGAACCGGGGAACAGCGCTCAGGCGGCATTTATCGGGGCAGCGCTTTACCGCCGCGAGTTCCTCAAAATATTGCTGTCAGGTGATTTTTCGATCGTACCGGTCTGGAAACGGATGAGGGAACAGGGGCTCGGCATCGGCGTTTGTACGGTTGAAAAAGGTTTCTGGCGCGATATCGGAACTCCCGAATCGCTCGCCGCGGTTCATTTCGATCTGCTTGACGGAAAAACCGCTCTTGAGGTGCCTGACAGCCTTCGCATCGACCGGGCGCGCAAACGTTGTCATCCCATCAGGCTTCCGGAACGGCTGAAAAGCTGCCTTGGCCGTTATTCGTGGGTGGAGACAAGCGACCTGCCGGAGAAGTGCCGGATTTCGTACAGCATCGTGTACGCAAACGCCCCGATTAAAACCGCGGAGAAAATCGAACGCCGCATCATCACACCCTTCTGCGAGGTGACGTTTGGGAAGTGACACGGTCCTGACCCCGGCACAGCACGCGTTCCTCGCAGAATACCTCGGCTTTTTTTCCGAAGAACACTGGGAGGTGACGCTTGCCGGCCAGGCAGGGTCGCAGCGCAATTTTTTCCGGATCAGGGAAAGGCACGGGGCGCGGTCATTTGTCCTGGTCGTGTGGGACGGGAGCGACGAGGATTGGCCGCGGTTTTGTGCAATCCCTGCTGAACTGGGAGCGCGCGTCCCCTTTCTGCCGGATATTTACAAATCAGACAGCAGACACGGGCTGATTCTTGAGGAAGACCTCGGGAGGAAGACCCTGCACCGGTATGTAAACGAACATACGCGTGACCCCGGAGCGGTTGAGGCCGTGTATCGCCGGGTTCTGGAGGCGCTCTGCGCCTGGCAGTCGCTTGCAATGGAGACAAGTCCCACGATTGCGTCGCGCTCAATGGACACCGATACCTTTATGTGGGAGACCGGCTATTTTGCCAGGCACTGCGCCGCAGGTTTCTGCGGCTGCGAGCGCGTGCTCGGCGGAGCGTGGGAAAAAGAGCGGCTGATTCTGGCGCGTGCGGCAGCTTCGCTGTCAACGACCTTTATTCACCGCGACTTTCAGTCCGAGAATATCATGCTGGTCAATGACGGGGTCCGTTTCGTGGATTTCCAGGGTGCGCGGCTCGGTCCGCCGGCCTATGATGCGGCATCCCTGCTTTTCGATCCGTATGTCGCGCTGCTTGACGAAAATAACTCATCTCGCCTGTTCGGCTATTATTCCTCGCTGCCCCTGCGGGTGAAAAGCAGCCTAAAGGATTTTTACCTCTGCGCCGCCCAGCGGCTCATGCAGGCGTGCGGGGCATACGGGAACCTGTCCATTCACAAAGGAAAATCGCAGTACCGGAAATTCATGCCGGCGGCGCTTGAAAGGCTGTGCTTTGTCATGCGGCAACTGCCTGATTTTACGGCAATTGCAGGGATAGTTGAACACTGTTTCGCAGCAATCAAAAATCAGCAGTATGGATAGATGCCCCCGCCTTATAGAATACCCCGTCAGGCGGCTGTCATGGACAAAAGCCCGTGCTTACGGCTTGCCGGCGGTATTTTTTGTTTTCTTCTTTTTATATCTCCTGGTATATATTGACCCCCGTGTTATTTACTCATGCAATGGTTTCGATCTCTATTCATACGTCCGTTATACCCATTCTCAGGAAATTTTTCAGCCGGGCATATCCGCCCCCCGGGAGCTCCCGGGTCACCATAGATACATTCTTGAGTTGACATCAGAATATCTGAAGGGCATCGTTGCCGTTCCGGGCGGACTGACCCGCCTGCTCGTCACCCTTGCCGTTTATGCATGCCATTACCCGTTCACGGGGGCGGCGGCGATCACCTTTTTTGCCTGGCTGCTGTATTTCCTTTCCCGGGCCTGCCTCCGGATGCGCGGCGGCAGCGTTTTTCTGTGGGGATATCTCCCGCCTGTTTTCCTTCTCCTGATCTGCGGGTGGTATGACCTGAACTGCATGGCTTATTTCGTACCGGTACTGGGAGCGCTGCTGGCATGCGTCATCTACCAGAGGCAGCTGTTGCGAAGGACGGCGGCGCGTTCCATCGCATTCACGCTGTTATTCTGGATAACCTATTATTTTTTCCAATGGGCATGCCTGCTATTCATTCTTCTGGCCGTTATCCATGAACTTCTCAACAAACCCAAAGCGCTTTTTGCCCTCGGCATTGCGGCGTTAATAAATATGGGAGCGGCGTACCTGATTGAAAATTATTTATTGCCCCCCGAAAACGCTTTCAAGGCAAAAGAGTTCTTTACTCCAGCCGTTTTACCGCTTGTCATTACACTCTATTTTCCGCTTGTTACGGCTCTATGCCTGCCATGCCTGCGGAACCCGGCATCGTCTTCCGCCCTCGCTGAGGGTATTCGCGCGCTCGCGCTTGTGCTCGTTGTTGCCGGTGCGGTACTATGGTCAGTCAAAGATCCGGTCAATAACGAAATCCGTGCTGTAGCCCGGACATCGCACTTTATGCAGAACAGGCAGTGGAGCAGTATTCTGAACGAGAACACCTCGGCTGTATTTAAAAAACGACCTGCCGGAGACAACCCGCTCCAGCTTTTCATGACCCATGCCATTGACTATGCGCTTTGCCGGACCGGACAGCTTGGGTCAGCAATGTTCTCGTATCCGCAGTCCTGTTTTTCGGCCGAACCGCTGCTGATGATCAAGAATACGCTCCTCTATGGTTTCATCAACTGGGCATCGGCTCTGGACGTTTTCATGGATCTCGGAATGGTCAACTATGCCGAAAAAGTCGCTGGAGAAACCATGGAAAATATGGGTCCCTATCCATTCATTGTATACCGCCGCGCCCTCATCCAGACAGCCAAAGGGAACAATAAAGCTGCCGCCGTCTATTGCAACATGCTGAGCAGAATGCCTTTTTTCCGCAACAAGGCACGCAGATTGTCAGGCATGCTTGCCGACAGTGCGGCGCTTGCTGCGGACAGCGGTATCGCGCATTTGCGGGCATGCAGGGACACGTCCGACTATTTTTTATACCAGTTTTTTCAAGTCAACGAAGAAAAAATATTCCTCGATCTATTGAAGAGCAACCCCGCCAATAAAATGGCCTATGAGTACCTGATGGCCTATTATCTGCAGACAGGGCAGACGGACAAGATCGCCGAACAGGTCCGTCGCGCCCCGGACTTCGGATATACGCAGCTTCCCCGGCACTGGGAGGAGGCGCTCTGTATCTATCTATCGCTGGACACTGCCAGGATTTCAACGGTGCGCAACCCGCCGGTACGGCTGGAAACCGTCAGGCAATTCAATAAATTCCTTCAAACCTATTCTGCGTACAGGGGAGATCCTGCGCAGCAGGCTGCGGCCGCGGCAAAAATGGAAGACGCATTCGGCACAACCTATTTCTATTTTTACACGTTCCAGGGTACCCGCGGTGCCCGCGGACATAACCGATGAACTGCCGCCGTCTGACAATCCTCCTGTGCGGTGCGATTTTGTGCGTCTGTCACCCTGACCTCACTGCTGTCAAGAAAGAGTGCACGCCGGTTGCCCGGGTCCCGGCGATCAAACCCGATTATTCCGGAATCACCATACCGCCCGATATCGCACCCCTCAATTTTGCCGTTGATGAACCGGGCACCGGCTTTTGCGCCGAGCTGACATCAACGCACGGGCCGTCTATTATTACCGCGAATAACCGCCCATTATTGCACATTCCGGCCGATCAGTGGAAAAAACTTCTCGACCGGAACTGCGGAGAACCGTTACGCATCACCCTCTATGTACGCGGTAAAAACGGACAGTGGCTCGGCTATAAAGCAATCGAAGACACCATTGCCGCACGGCCCATCGACCGTTACTGCACCTACCGCATCCTGAGTTTCCAGTACAATTATTCCTCGGATATCCGCCTTTATCAGCGGGACCTCGGTTCGTTCAGGAAATTCCAGCTGATGAACACGGACAATTTCGCGTGGGGCTGCTGTAACTGCCATACGCCGTTTAACGGCGATCCCGGACGCTTCATCGTCCACCTGCGCACCGCTCATTTCGGCAACGGCATGCTTATCGCCGACAAGGGAAAAATCAGCAAGATCGGGGCGCGGCTTGGATACCCCGCCTGGCACCCCGGCGGGAAGTTCATCGTGTTTTCGGTTTACAATGTTGAACAGCGTTTTCATGCGAGCGCAGAAAAGGACCTCATCGAGCAGTACGACAGGCAGTCGGACCTTGTCGTTTACGACATTGAAAGGGAAACGATCGTCAGCGTCGAACCCTTGTCCAGGAAACAGATCCTGGAGACCTGGCCGGCCTGGTCGCCCGACGGCCGATATCTTTACTTCTGCAGTGCACCGGTGCTATGGTCCGATTTCGACGAGGTGCCTCCCGATAACTACAATAAAGTCAGGTACAGCCTTGTACGCATCGCCTATCACGCCGCGGACAACACGTGGGGGCCGCTTGACACGGTCCTGTCCGCGCGCGAGACGGGGCTCAGCATTTCGCAGCCGCGCATTTCGCACGACGGCCGCTTTCTCCTCTTCTGCATGCACGATCACGGGTGCTACCCGCATACGCAGAGGAGCAGCGATCTTTACATGATGGATATTGCGACCGGAAAGTACCGGCACCTCGACATCAACAGCGACTATGCCGAAACG
>CAISVC010000614.1 GCA_903888815.1 uncultured Fibrobacterota bacterium | reverse complement strand
TCTTCAGGATATTATCAGGCGGTTCAAGCTCAATGATAATAATATTGGTGATCTGGACAAAAAAATAGCGATTCATCTGGGCGGGAGCCGGTGCGGATTGGCTATTCCCGAACTTATGCGCATTCTGGTCGATAAGGAAAACGTTCCATGGAGCAAAGCCTGGGAAATGACGAGGTCTATTTTTTCGTATACCAGCCACGCGGTATTCAGAGAGGATTCTGAGATCTGGCCGGTTTATAAGGTCGGTCAGATTCTGCCGCGACATTTGCAGATCGTTTTTGACGTTAACCAGATTCATCTCGAAGAGGTGAGAAAAAAATACGGCAACGAGTCGGGGTATGTAAGGGAACTGTCCCTCATCGAAGAGGGCGAGGTGAAGCGCATACGTTTTGCCGATATGGCGGTACTCGGCTCCTCTTCGGTCAATGGAGTTTCGCGGGAACAGACGGCCAACCTTATACAAAAGGTATTTCCTTCTTTCGCAGCGTATGTGCCCGAACGTTTTTCCTGCAAAGTGAACGGCATAGGACAGCGTCGCTGGCTTCTCAATTGCAACCGGCCGCTCGGTCTGCTTATCAACAAACATATCGGTGAGAAATGGATAAGGAATCCGGAGCTGCTTAATGACCTTGAAGCGATGGTTGACAATGAGAAACTGCTGGAGTCATTGTCTTCAGTAAAGAAACAGGCTAAGGCACGGCTCGCAGCCACCCTGCGGGATATTGCCGGTTTTTCTGTCGACGAATCGATGATGTTTGATGTGCAAACAGGAAGAATTCACCCCAATAAACGGCAATTGCTGCATGTCCTGTATCTCCTGCACTGTTATCTGGAACTGAAAAAAGGTACGACGACGGTTGGGGCCCGAAGGATACACATTTTTGCCGGGAAAGCTTCGCCGTCTGATTTTCTCGCCAAGCAGATTATTCATCTGATATCGACAACTGCGGACTGCATTAATAATGATCCGCAGGTGAACGGGCAGATGCGCGTCATCTTTATGCCGAATTTCAGCATGATGTGGGCCGAACGCATCGCGCCTGCGGTCGATCTTGCCGAGCAGCTTTCAACGGCCACGCTGGAACCTGCGGGCACCTTCTGCATGAAATTCGCGCTGAACGGAGCGCTGACGCTCGCCAGTCTGAGCGGAGCAAATAATGAAATCGCTGAAAAAATCGGAAAAGAGTATATCTTCACTTTCGGGAAAAGCGGGGAGGAATTGGCAAAGCTCCAGGATTATCACCCGGCAGATCTTCTGGCAAAAGACGAACGGTTGAGAAATATTTTCACATTTTTGGAAAACGAGCTTATTCCCCGGACTCCGGAAGGTCATGCGTTCTATCCGTTGCTGTCTTCGCTGCGCGATTCCGACCGTCAGTTTGTTCTGATTGATTTCGATGATTATGTCGGCAAGCAGGTCCTTATTGATACGCTGTATACCTATCAGCTTGCCTGGATGAAAACGAGTCTCATCAATATCGCCCGTATTGGATGGTTTTCCAGCGACCGGGTGGTGCAAGAGTATGCACGTGACATCTGGAAAGTGTCGGTCGAATGAAAAAAGAGATAAAACTGGTCGGTATCCCGGTAGTTTCGGGCTGGGGAACGGGAAAAGCCTATTTCGTGGGCCGGGCCGTCCAGCAAACCTCCACGGTTTCTATCGCCCGCCAGGATCTGGGCAGCGAGATCATACGTTTCAACGAAATACGGGAACGTGCGAAAAAAGAGTACCGTCAGCATCTTTCCGAACTCGATAAATCTTCCCCGGTTGATGTCTCAATCCTGAATATTTATGAGCATATTCTTGACGATCCCGCTTTTATCGGCCAGGTGGTGGAAACTATTTCCACAAAACTATACAACGTGGAAACCTCAATCCGCCTTGTGTCCAATGATTTCATCAAACGTTTCGACGCTGCCGGTACCTCGTATTTCAAGGAACGGTCGAGCGATATGGTTGAGATATGCGAAAGACTGATTTCCTATCTTTACACGGATGACGGCAAGGCCAAGAAGTTTATGGAGCCTGTGGTGCTCATCGTGCTCCGTACTTTCACGCCGAGTGATATTCTCGCGTATGATAAATCAAAAATACAGGCGGTGGTCACGGCAAGCGGCGGCAAGACATCGCACGCCGCCATTCTGGCGCGATCATATAACATTCCGGTAGTTTCGGGAATCCAAAATCTTTCGGAAAACATTACGCCGGGCGATCATTTGCTGGTCGATGCGGAAAAGGGAGTCGTCTATGTCAGACCGCAGGCTGCGGTCCTGAGCCGGTTTAAGAAGCAGCCCTTTGA
>CAISVC010000613.1 GCA_903888815.1 uncultured Fibrobacterota bacterium | reverse complement strand
TCGATTCCGGGCATAAGCCTCGGCGGCGTGTACCAGCCGGCCCACGAGGTCGGCGGCGATTACCTCGACTATTTTCAGTGCGGTGACGGCAGCTGGGCGGTGATCGTTGCCGATGTCTGCGGTAAAGGGGTGCCGGCAGCGCTGCTCATGACCGTCCTTCGCAGCATTGCGCGGGTCGAGTCGCGCTCCAATTTCAGCGCCAAGACCCTGCTTTCCGCGGTCAATGAATCGATCTGCCGCAATATCAATGAGCGGTCGTTTATCACTGCATTGTGCCTTGTAATCAAGAAAGACGGGTCGTCCATGACCTATGCGCGTGCCGGACACGCGAAACTTCTTAAAATGGACGCGGCACAGGAAACGGTTGTTGCCATTGACAGCAAAGGCCTTGCCCTGGGGATTGTGCCCGATGCGGCGGAATTCTCTTCCCACCTTGAGGAAATCGCCATTCCGCTGGTTCCGGGCGAAAGCTTTTTAGCGTATACCGACGGCGTTACCGAGGCAAACGATGTAAAAAAGAACCTCTACGGGATCTCGAGGCTCATCAGTGTCTTCCGTGGTTTTGGACGGGAAACAGTGGACAGGCTTCTTGCAGGCATCCTCGGCGACGTACAGTCGTTTACACAAGGAAAATCACCGCACGACGATCTCACGATGGTCGCCATGAAAGTGACGGGGTAGGCGGGTTCCATTGATTGTCGGCGGGTTACCGCAGGAATTCAGGAAACAAAATAAAATCCAAAGCACGTGCGGTGCTTTGGATTTTGTATTTATAATGCAATGCAATGGGTCTATTTCTTGAATTTCTTTGTCTGCTCGAAATCCTCGTTTAGGTCCTTGAAAGAGATAAACCGGTCCTGACTGCCGTCGGTGATCGTCGAGTCGTAGGTCGGTTTTGGCTCTTTTCTCCAGGTCTTCTTTTTCCCGCCCTGTTCAATGTACATGCGCTCGAACACCTGGCGCACGGCCGCGAAACGGTTGACAAAAATGTGGATGGTGTCGCCGTTCACATCCCAGGTCCCGTTGGAGACGAATTCCCAGTCTTCTTTGCAATAGGGGCCGCTCTGCCCTTTTTTTGATTCAACGAATTTCGCCTTGCCGTTTTTTTCAAAGGTGAAGACTTTCCTTGCCACCGCATTGATGTCCTTGTTTTCAGTGCTCTTGTCCTGCTGCGTGCACACCCATTCACCCGGGATGCTGTCACGCAGCTTTTTTGCCGTGGCGGCGTCGTCATTAAAATGGGCGATCAGTCCCACGAGCTCCTTTGCTTTTGCATACGACTGCAGCAGCCAGTCGATTTTCGCGAACGAATCGACGATTGTGCCAAGGCTGTCGAATTTTTTCAATTCTATACCGGTGTAGTTCTGACGGGCTTTCTGGATGATCGCTCTGAGCGAATCGACCGATGGCTTGAGCTTGGAAACTTTGTTCCGGTAATAGCTTTCAGCTTTAACCAGTTCTTTCTTCATAAGTTTCGCGGCGTCATGAGCTTCGCCCCAGGCACTTTTCCGTTTGCATTCGCGCGCCTGGTAAAGGTGCACCCGCGGCTGCGAGAGCACGCTGTCAGGGACGCCCTTTGATTTAAGGGCTTTGAGGCGTTTATCGGCATTGTCGAGCACGCTTTCGCTCACGCTGCAGGCAACCATGCTGACGACAAAGCATAGCAGCGCATATAGTACCAGCCATTTCTTCATGATATATCCTCCTCGGGGAAAGTTCATAGTTCGCAACAGTAACAATAAGATACGTTTTCAAAAAAAAAGAGTCAAGGGGATTAGTTACGTTGACTGAAAACACATAAAAAAAGTCCCGCCTCATGGCAGGACTTTTAAAAAGAAATCGGAATTGAAAGAAATTATTTCTGAATCTTGAACGCCCTGAAAAACGTATTACCCTCCCGCAGGACCAGAAGCAGTATGGAATCGCCTGCCTTGATTGATTTCGTCGCCTGCTTGAACTCTTTGACCGATGCAACCGCCTGGCGGTTCACTTCGAGAATGATATCGTTCTGGCGCAGGTCCTGTTCCGCCGCCGGCGACGATTGATCCACCTCCAGCACGATGACACCTTTGACGTTCTGGTCGAGCCCGAGATCGTCGTACTGTTTGGAAGTCAGGTTTCCCACTTTTATTCCGAGTTTCTCGGCGGCATCGCCCGATTCGCCTTCTCCCGGAGAGGTTCCGGAGGTTAACGTCGATTGCGTCTTTTTAGCGTCTCTGCCGGTGAGCGTCACCTGTACCGTGGTCTTCCTGCCGTTGCGCAAAAGCTCGACCGGAATTTTCTCGCCCGGATGGATGGCCGCGATGGCGTTCCGCAGTTCGTTCGGGCTTTCGACCGCCTTTCCGCTTACGGACGTTACGATATCGCCGCGCTTGATGCCGGCCCTGTCGGCCGGCTGCCCTTTAAACACATCGCCGATAAGCACGCCTTTCGTGTCTCCTGACAGTCCCATTGCGTCGCGGGTATTCTGATCGAGGTCCTGGATCATCACGCCCAGCCAGCCTCTTGAGACTTTGCCTTCGTAAATCAGATCCTCCATGATCTGGCGCGCCATGTTGATGGGTATCGCAAAGCCGATGCCCATGTAACCGCCTGACTGGGTGTAGATCATGGTGTTGATGCCGATCAGTTCGCCGTTGATATTGACAAGCGCGCCGCCCGAGTTGCCGGGGTTGATGGCCGCATCGGTCTGGATAAAGTTCTGGTAGGCGTCGGGGGTTCCGCCCGTGGTCCTTTTAAGGGCAGAGATGATGCCGAGCGTAACCGATGAGGTAAGGCTGAAGGGGTTGCCGATCGCAATTGCCCAGTCGCCGGGACGCAGTTTTTCCGAATCGCCGAGATAGGCGACCGGAAGGTTTGCAACCTTTTCCTTGATTTTTATCACTGCCACGTCGGCAAGCGAATCCATTCCGACTACTTCGGCCTGAAAACCCCGTTTGTCCGAGGTCTTTACTTCGATCTCATTGGCGCCGGCCACGACATGATAATTGGTGAGAATATACCCGTCTTTCGATACGATGACGCCCGACCCCAGGCCCTGCTGGCGGAATTCCCGTTTTTCAACAGGCGGCGGGTTAGGTGCTCTGCGGCCGCGGGGAGCCGGGCCCGGAGCCGGACCGAAAAAGTCATCAAAACCTCCGCCGAAAGGAGTGCCGAAAAACTGATAAAAGGGATTGTTTGAAAACACCACGGTGTCGATCTTGGTGGGAATCACGGACACCACGGTGGGAATCACCTTCTCCGCCACGTCGGCGATTACGGTCTTGAAGGCCTCCATCTGCCCCGACAGCTTGATGTCGGGTTTTTTCTCGGCGCCGAAGGTAATGGCGCCCCTGTCAGGCCGCTTTGATTCAGCAAAAGAGCAGGTGTTGAGAAGAATAAGGCCGACGGCAACCACCATGCCGACGACAAGTGAAAAAGGAACGAGGGATTTCAGGGCTTTTTTAGGCATACAGTATCCTCCTTTTTTGAACAGAAGCTGCGCTCGCGTTTTTTCCGCTATGGATTCGATTGAAATACGGCTGAATTTAAAAGTTATTGCGGGTCGAAACTGCCGGAAAGCGGCCAAACAACAGGTCCTCTATACTTCCCGCGGAACGTCTTTATCAAAAGTAAATACGTTCGAGGTCCCGCCTTCGACAAAGGACTGCTCCGAGATGCGGGCGAGCACGGCTTCGTCGGCGAACTCCCGCAGGTGAAGCGACCCCATGTTGCACATGGTTGATTTGAGCTTCGCGATCGTGACTCCCATGACCTCGCGGACATTCCCGAGGATTGGCACGTATGCGTCGATGCCCTCTTCGAATTTATAGTCGGCTTCCGTCTCGCTTCCATTCTGGTACCGCTGCCAGTTGCGCGCCCGGTTCGACCCTTCGCCCCAGTAGGGTTTGTACATCCGGCCGCCGATCGCGACGCGCGGCGTGGGGCTCTCGTTGGTCATGGCAAAATAGCGTCCCATCATCACAAAATCGGCTCCCATGGCAAGGGCAATGATGATCTGCGTGTCGTTGGCGAGCCCGCCGTCTGAGCAGACCGGGATATAAACGCCGGTTTTTTTCAGGTAATTGTTCCGTTCTGCGACAACGGCCATAAGCGCCGACGCCTGACCGCGGCCGATGCCTTTCTGCTCCCGCGTGATGCAGATCGAGCCGCCGCCGATGCCGACC
>CAISVC010000612.1 GCA_903888815.1 uncultured Fibrobacterota bacterium | reverse complement strand
TAGTGACCGATTTTTTTCTGCAGGAGGAATTCAATGCCTCTGGCTATGCCGGTACCTTCAAAGAACATGCTGTCCGCCTGTATACCGCTTGTGGGTAACCCGCCGTAACGCAGCGAGAATTCCGAAATACCGTTGAGGAATTTCTGGTATGCTTCAATGTCCAGAAGGAACATCGGTGTTTCATACGAACCGCCGACTATGAAATGCCACGCTGAACTGACCGGACTTATTTTATCGTCTGCCAATAGCCAGAAATCCTTGCTGCCTTGCAAAACGTCCTCACGGACGACACGGTTGACGAATTGATAATAATCGCCCCAGGCAGCTTTCAGCTTGAGCCGGTCTGTTATTCCATAGTGCGCCGACAGGCGGGGCTCAAAGTAATAGTCATGCGTCCCTTGGTAATAATTCAACCTGAACCCCGGTAACAGTGTCAGTCGGTTGATAAACGTACATTCATCCTGTACATAACCGGAAAAGAGCAGTGCGGTGTCCATAGTATTGAGGACATGGATCGAATCGTTCTGGGTGAGCAGATAACTTGTACGCAGTTGCGTGATTTGTCCGCCGAAGCCGACGGCATTATTATAAGGCAACCGCAATTCGTTGTCCAGTCGGGCGGTTATGTCGCGGACATTATTGTCTTCGTTGATTCCGTTGCTTGTCTGGTTCCCGCCGACGTCTCTCTGGCTGTTGTTGATCCTTTCACTGAAATAGTTGGAATAGGCGAGGATGGCATTGCTGTACAAACGATTGGTCCACTGACGCCCCCATTTGAGACTCGTGCCCCAATTTCCCCATCCGGTGATATCTTTTCTGTCGATTGTCGTACTCGCACCGCTGTCCGGTGGTGCAAACGATGAGTTCATCGAGTTGTCGAGGTTGTCCTTTCCGCCATATGCGGAGAATGAAACAGCGTCTTTGTTGGTCGGCTGCAGCGAGACTTTTCCATTCAGATCGTAGAAATAAAATCCCGGAGTAAACATCTGCATCATTCGGCCGCCGCCTCCGGGGAACCGATTGCCTCCGCCCGGCACGTTGCTATTGCGATACAACCCGAAAATTTTATTGTACAGATCGTTCTTGATGACGTCGGTGTACGAACGTCGTGCGACGAGCAGTATCGATCCTTTTTCAAATAGGGGAATGTCCGCCAGTTTCCATAGCGGTATCTCTGCGAGCGCGTTGCCGCTTAAAAGGCTCAACCCGCCTGCGAAATTGATGTCGTTTACGTCGCCGGATTTCCCCGTTATGTCCATGACGCTCGAAGTTCTGCCGCCATACTTTGCCGGAAATCCGCCCTTATACATCTGGACGTCTTTTACCGCCTGGGGATTGAACGCGCTGAAAAACCCGAAAAAATGATCCACATGATAGACGTTAAACCCGTCAAAAAGAATAAGATTCTGGTCGGGCGTCCCTCCCCTCACCGAGAGACCGGCCGAACTTTCATCCGTTCCGCTTATTCCCGGAAGCAATTGCAGCGTCCGGCAGATATCGGCCTCCCCGATTGATGGAAGTTTCGAAATATCTTTTGGATTAAGCGTTATCTGACTGACGCCGTCCGTTGTTTTTATAGTCTCATCCAATAATATCTTTTTCGCCGTTACTTTCATTTCCTCCAGTTCTACCGTCGTTTTGTTCCCGCCATAAAGGTCATGGGGCGTCGGTATAGGCTCCAATTCAATCTCCACTATTTGTGCAAGCCCGACAACAGCAAGCCCAATACGCTTTGTCTGGAAACCAAGGTGTTTTACCGTTAAAAAAACGGAATCCGATGTTACATGCAATCCGAGCATAGTGAATCTGCCATCTGCGTTTGTTGTGGTTGTCCGTTCCGAACTATCTGCCGATAAGGTTGCATAGGGTAAGGCCTCCCCGGTTGACTGGTCTTTTATGATGCCGTTGAAATCAATTGGGGCTGATGGCGCCTCGGCTTTTATCGATGATGATGTGACCATTACCATTGCCAGCAGGATTAAACGAAGTATTTCGGTAGAATTTTTCATAACATTTTTCCGGATTCTATCCATTATCTACCTTAAGGCTTCAATTATTAAAGTAGTCAAATTGACATAAAAGATCATGGAAAATCGCCTCGGCTTTTTCCTCAACCACGTCGCTTGTCTTCATGGCAATAAGATAGCGGACTATGACAGTATCGTCTTTCCCGGGTGGCGTTTTTTTTGATTCATGAAAGCTGCTAGCAGAAGAATTCCCGGACAATTTCAGATCAAAAGTGACAAACGCACAGAACTCTCCCGGCACGTTTCTGTACACGCTTCTGTTGTAGCATCGTAACGATATGGCCTTCAACTTCCGCAGCTCACCGGTTTCCTTTATTATATCGAATCGGTTACGTACGATTGAACCCATATAGTCGGATAACGACAATCCGGAGTTGCTGCAATCGGTGATAATTTTAACGTCCATTGGATATTTCGACGCTTCGGGATTATAGATGAGCGGGGTCGAGATAGGTCCGAAGCGTTTAATGATTCGTTCGTCAATATTCATCTTCAATTGGGGAGCGCGGTTCGGAATCGACGGTAGCAACATAAAAGATAATGGTAACAAGGATAATGGCTGCGACAACGTATAAGAACCGCCGAAAGTGAACGCAGGCATTCTAAGTTTTCGAGAAGTCCGAGCGTATACCCGCCATGTCTCACTGAACGGTATGCGCTCTTCCTCTCTTAAACCATTGTATTTGCTGTTATTAGTGGGTGATAGGAAGACAATTACTGAATCGGATTGAGTGCGTTTTTTGGGAAGAAAACACAGGGCAGACAGCTTTGCATAATCAAGTAAAAAGTTCTGATTTTGTACCAACCCTCCAGCTCTCAAACTGTCCAGTAGTGCAAACCCTTTTTTTATTCTTCCCGCACGTATCAGATTGACGCCTTTGAGCCATGCCGCTTCGGGGATTTCCGGGCATACGGTCATAATATGACTCGCAAGACTGTCTGATTTTAAGAATGCGGAATCAACGTCAAGCTGATAAAGGTAATGCCATAATAGTCCTGTTAACAGAGTAACTGCAGGGGTATTCTTACGTTGCGAACACTCGCCGACAGCAGCATAAAGCAGATTTTTGACTGAATCACATGATAGGGGAGAATTCCGATTTTTCACCCCGAATTGGGAGTAAGATTCAGCGCAGAGATTTATCGTTTTAGCAAAGGCTGAATCATTCAGATTGTCCTTAATGCCTGGAATATTCTGGACGGTCATTGCAGATACCTGAAAAGCCAGGTACCCTGCCAACACCATTTTTTCAATTCGCATCGGCATTACCGTTGCTCTTTATATTCGTTCGAAGCTGCACTTTTCGGATTTCCGCTGTCGTTTTGATCGTCTCCCGCAGTATCCATGTGGAAGAAGTGATCTGTTTTTTTAATCCGGAGTATCTGTTCTTGGGTCAAAATCGGTTCAAGTTCTTGAAGCAGCCCGTTCATGCGTTTTTGAATAACTTCCGGCGACAGAATATCCTCGCCGGGTTTGCCGGAAGGAGCGTATTTCTTGAGGATCGCAAACACGGTGTCCCGCTGTGCATCGGTCGGTTCGATCATATCTGAAAAATGACGGATGAGTCGCTCCGGGCTGATGTACATCGGCGGCCCTCCGGGAAGAGGCATTCCTCCGGGGCCGGGGCCGAACTTAGGGCGTATCATGAGCTTTTTCTGCTCATCGGTCAAATACGGCGAG
>CAISVC010000611.1 GCA_903888815.1 uncultured Fibrobacterota bacterium | reverse complement strand
GTACTTGAACGAAATGGCTTTCAGGTATAATCATCGTCATGAAATTATCTTTGAAAAATTGGTCAAAATGGT
This sequence comes from uncultured Fibrobacterota bacterium, assembly GCA_903888815.1. Classification (GTDB taxonomy): domain Bacteria; phylum Fibrobacterota; class Chitinivibrionia; order Chitinivibrionales; family Chitinispirillaceae; genus BOG-1184. The sequence goes on along the minus strand of CAISVC010000611.1, from coordinate 8,510 downwards.
ATCAAATTTAGTGCAAGATCCTTTATAATCACCTTGTTTAATTATGCATTTCTGAACCGGGTCTTTCAAGCACTTCACATCCCTGAAACATTTCGCATAATCCTTTAGAGCTTATCCATGAATAAGCCTTTTGGCTTCGGTCGGCTGCAAAGGCCGATAGTTTCGTCGCGCTGCATCGCCGTATCACCGAGGATACGCCTGCTTCGCGCTCCTGACTCTCGACCTTTTCGCTCGTTCTCTGGCCTAAAATTTTATTTATGGACAAGCTCTTAGTTTTTCGGTATGCACCGGAATGATGACACGGGGGCGCGTTTTCCACTCCATCGAGCGCCATTTTCAGATACGACAAGGCATTCGACTTGAACTTCAGGATTTCATAGCAGGTCGTTTCAATTGTTTTTCCGCGGGGATGGAAAATAGTATGGATTTAAAAGCTCTGCCGCCACGAGCGGACCGTTATCGCATCGCGCCGCTGACCGGCGTTGCCGCCGTACACGACCGTGCCGTTTTTTGCCTTGTTGCCCGGCAGTTTGAGCCACCAATGCAGCGTGTCGAAAAAGGAATCGTTGATGGTTTCCGACGCTTTTATTTCTATAGGCCATTGATACCTTCCGAAATCCAGGAGTGCATCGATCTCCCTGCCCTTGCTGTCCCGCCAGAAATACAGCGGCGGTTCGGCCAGCGCATTGCAGAACGATTTTATGATCTCCGAGACGATAAAGCTTTCGAATATCCGTCCCTTCAACGGGTGGAAGGCCAGCTGTGATTCGTCGGTAATGCGCAGGAGATAGCAGAGAAGACCGGTGTCCAGAAAGTACAGCTTCGGCTGTTTTACGAGCCGTTTTGAAAAATTCACGAAGTACGGCTGCACCAGCCTGACAATGCCGCTCATCTCCAGTATGGAAAGCCATGATTTTACCGTCGGGACCGACGCCCCGCAGCCGCTGCTGATATCGGTGAAATTTATCATGGCTCCGGTCCGGGCGGCGCACAGCCTGACAAACGTATCGAATTGATGCAAATTGTGGACGTTCGTGACTCCCCGCACGTCCCTTTCGAGGTACGTCGCGTAATACGAAGACAGCCAGGTCGTCGCATCGGCTGCGCGGGCGTGAATGGCCGGATACATTCCCTGAAACAGGATTTTTTCCATAGAGTATCGTGCCGGGAGCGTGACCGCACGGGGAGAAGGGGTGGCATCGACCGGCACGGAGGTCAGGCCGAATAGTTCCGCCGATGAAAAGGGTAGAAGGTTGGCAATAGCGACCCTTCCGGCCAGGCTCTGGCTGATGGACGCGGCAAGCTGGAATTGGTGCGAACCGGTGAGCACATAGTGCCCGGAACCGCCCAGCCCGTCGATATGGGTCTGCAGATACGGAAGTATGTCGGGGCATTTCTGCACTTCATCGAATATCGCCCTGTCCGGGAACTGCCGGAGGAAGGCGCGCGGGTCGTTTTTAGCAAATGACCGCACGTCCATGTCCTCGAACGATAGATAAGCGTAACCGCTGAAGGCGTGCTTTGCCAGCGTGGTTTTTCCCGACTGCCGGGGACCGGTTATCCACAGCGCGGGAAACGAGCGGGATGTTTTTACGAGTATGCTTTCAAGGCGCCGTTGTATGATGGCCATACAGGGAATATACCATAATGCGTACAATTTTAATATATTTATTTAAAACTGTACTGTTTTTTAATTGGGGTCGGACCTTAGTAACTCAACGTCCTTCTGCTCATCTTTGGGGTCGGACCTAAAGGCCCACAGAGAATAAAACGATTATACTTTTTAACCGGCCATTAGGCCTCTAAAGGAGTAAACGATTTTACTCCTGTGATGGCCATCTTCCTTCGATAAATCTTCGGTAGACCCTTGGCACAATCACGCAGGCCACCCGCCGCTTGCGGTGAAAGGAAAAGCCCGTTTTTTATTAAAACGGCATTATTTTCTGGTGTCATGGCTGTATTTTTTAAATATAAGAGCAGTATTAACCCTGTATATTTAAAAATAAACGCCAATTAATACCTTGTATTTTTAAATAAATTAATGTATCTTTTTTTTAAACAGTTAGTTATTAACATAGAGAAAATCATAAAAATGAAAAGATTCATTGAAGATGAATTGTTAAAATGGAAGCAGGACAAGAGACGCAAGCCTCTGATACTGCGCGGAGCGAGGCAGGTAGGCAAGACCTATTCCATAAAGCAGTTCGGAAGCCGGAACTACAGCGATGTCGCTTATTGCGACCTCGAACGGAACCAGAGCTTGCACGCGGTTTTTTCCGGCGATCTCGACGCAAAACGGATCGTTTCGGAACTTGAAGTCATTCTGGGGATGAAGATAAGCCCGGAAAGAACACTCCTTGTTTTAGACGAGATCCAGGCATGTCCGCGTGCGATCATGTCTCTCCGTTATTTTTATGAGGAATTGCCTCAACTCCATGTAATGGCGGCCGGTTCGCTCCTTGAATTCGCCATGAAGGATATAGCATTTCCCGTAGGCCGCGTTCAATTCCTTGCCATGTATCCTCTCACCTTTGCCGAATATCTCGTTGCCATCGGCAAACAGGAAGCGGCTGAAATCGTGCGCGGAAAGCCCAAGCAGCTTTCGGAGGCTCTTCATAAGCTGCTTCTGGACGAATTGCGCAGGTATTTCTTCATTGGAGGCATGCCCCAAGCCGTAAAAGCCTATATGGACACCGGTTCCATGAAAGACGCTTTCTCTATCCAGGAGGACATTGCGGAAACCCTTAAAATGGATTTTGCGAAATATTCTCCGCAGGTTGACAAACTGTGCCTGCAGAGCGTTCTCGCTTCGATTTCAAAACGCGTTTCGCAGCAGCTCAAATACGCATCGCTTGCCGAAGACTATTCCAATCCCACCATAAAAAAGGCGTTCGAACTCCTCTGTCTTGCGAAAATTGCCGCACCGGTACGCTCAATAGACCCGTCCGGACTCCCCCTCGGTGCCTCGGCATCGGCGAAAATATTCAAGGCCATCATGGTCGATATCGGCATCATGCGATACCTGTGCTCCATGCCCGTCGAAGTCGAATTTCCGACCCCTGATCTTCTGAAAATTTACAAAGGGGCAATGGCCGAGCAGTTCGCGGGACAGGAAATGCTGGTTTCGCAGAACGGGAGTTTGTATTACTGGTCGCGGCGGGCCAAAAGCTCTTCAGCCGAAGTAGATTATGTAGCGGTCGTTGACGGGGCAATCGTTCCCGTCGAAATAAAGAGCGCCGTATCGGGCAGGCTCAAGAGTCTCCACCTCATGCTGAATACCTACAAAAACTGTCCCCGGGGACTGGTTTTTTCATCGGATCCGCGCATGTCGATTACACAGGACGGGCTGGAATACCTGCCGCTCTACTGGGCGGGCAGCGCCACGCGAAGCGGCTGAAAACGAAAAGCCTTTTGAGCCATTATTTTATTTCAAATATTATCACATCATTCTTTTCTTTAATCCTGACTTTGCTTCCTTCTTTTATCTCTCCCGCAATGATCTTTCTCGACAGGGGCGTTTCGAGTTCACGCTGAATGACCCGTTTCAGGGGCCGGGCGCCGTAGACCGGATCATAGCCCTTTTCGGCCAGAAGTCTGGCCGCCGATTCATCGGCAATAAACGATATCTGCTGTGCCGCAAGCCGCTCCGCGAACCGCGCGAGCTGGATGGCGACGATCTTTTTAATATGCTCTTTATCAAGCGAGTGGAACACCACGACCTCGTCCACCCGGTTCAGGAACTCAGGACGGAAGTGCTTCCTCAATTCCGCAAGAACGGTCGATTTGGTTTTTTCATCAACCGACGCTTCCGAGAAATACTGAGACCCGATGTTCGAGGTCATGATGATGATGGTATTTTTAAAATTCACGGTGCGTCCCTGCGAATCCGTGATGCGGCCGTCATCGAGTATCTGCAGCAGGATGTTGAACACGTCAGGGTGCGCTTTTTCTATTTCATCAAAGAGCACGACCGCGTACGGCCGCCGCCGGACCGCCTCGGTAAGCTGGCCGCCCTCGTCGTAGCCGACGTATCCGGGCGGCGCGCCCACAAGCCGCGACACCGCGAATTTTTCCATGTACTCGGACATGTCGATGCGGACCATGGCCCGTTCGTCGTCAAAGAGGTTATAGGCGAGCGCGCGGGCCAGCTCGGTCTTGCCCACACCGGTCGGGCCAAGAAAGATGAAGCTGCCGATTGGACGCAGCGGGTCTTTGAGGCCCGCACGTGCGCGCAGCACCGCGTCGGCCACCGCGTCAACCGCCTCGTCCTGGCCCACGACACGCTCATGCAGATGCTCACTGAGTTTCAGGAGCTTCTCCTTTTCGCTCCCTACCAGCTTGCTTACCGGAATATGGGTCCACCGGCTGATGATCGCCGCAATATCTTCTTCGTCAACCTCTTCCTTGAGCAGCCGTTTGCCGTTACCTTCGGCCTTGAACGCCTCTTCCGTTGATTTCAGCGTACGCTCAAGTTCAGGAATTTTGCCGTGCCGCAGTTCCGCCGCCCTGCTCAGGTTGTAGTCCCGTTCGGCTTTTTCGAGTTCATGACGCGCCTGTTCAAGCTGCTCGCGCAAGGCTTGCAGCTTGCCCACTTTCGACTTTTCCGTCTCCCAGCGCGCCTTCAGTGCAGTGCCGCTTGCTTTTACTTCGGCGAGTTCGCCTGAGAGTTTGGCAAGCCGCTCGCGCGATGCCTGGTCTTTCTCCTTTTTCAAACCCTCGATCTCGATTTCAAGCTGCATGCGGCGCCGCATGACCTCGTCGAGCTCGACCGGGTTGGAATCCATTTCGGTCCGCAGTCCCGCAGCGGCCTCGTCAATAAGGTCGATCGCCTTATCGGGCAGAAAACGGTCGCTGATGTACCGGTCAGAGAGCACGGCCGCGGCCACGAGCGCCGCGTCGCGGATCTTCACGCCGTGGAACACCTCGTAGCGCTCGCGCAGGCCACGGAGTATCGAAATAGTGTCCTCGACCGTGGGCTGGCCCACAAGGACCGTCTGGAACCTCCGCTCGAGGGCCTTGTCTTTTTCTATGTGCTTGCGGTATTCGTCAAGCGTGGTCGCGCCGATCGCGTGAAGCTCGCCGCGCGCGAGCATGGGCTTGAGCATGTTGCCCGCGTCCATGGCACCTTCGGCAGCACCGGCGCCCACGACGGTGTGGAGTTCGTCGATGAAAAGGATTATCTGGCCGCTCTCGACGACCTCCTTGAGCACGGCTTTGAGACGTTCCTCGAACTCGCCCCGAAACTTGGCGCCGGCAATGAGCGCGCCGAGATCGAGCGACACCACCGAACGGTTTTTCAGCCCTTCCGGAACATCGCCCCGGACAATACGCAGCGCCAGCCCTTCCACGATCGCGGTCTTGCCGACACCCGGATCGCCGATCAGCACCGGGTTATTTTTGGTCCGGCGCGACAGAATCTGAATGATACGGCGGATCTCATCGTCCCTGCCGATCACCGGATCAAGCTTGCCGGCCTTGGCCATTTCCGTGAGGTTACGCGAATATTTTTCAAGCGCATTGAAGGTGGCTTCCGGGTCCTGGCTCGTCACGCGCTGTTTGCCCCGTACCTCTTTGAGCACTTCAAGAACCTTTTGAAAGCTTATGCCGAGCATGCGGCCGAATTCGCGGGTTTCGGAGTCTTTGTCAAGAGAAGCCAGGAAAAGATGTTCCACGCTCACAAAATCGTCCTTCATCTGCGAGGCTCTACGCTGCGCATCGGCGAGCACTGCGGTAAGGCCGCGAGAGGTATAGGTCTGCACGCCTTGGCCCGAGACCTGCGGCAGTTTGCGGAGTATTTCAAGTGCTGCGCTTTCGGCCGAATCTGCTGTAACGTTGAGCCTGGAAAGGATCGAAGGAATCAGTCCCTGCCTGTCGTGGATAAGTGCAAGGACGACATGCATCGGCACCAGCTCCTGATGGTTCATCTCGACGGCAACGGCATTGGCGGCGCCGAGCGCTTCCTGCGATTTGCGGGTGAATTTTTCGAGATCCATAGATAGTCCTTATATTTTTGTATAATTTTTAGGGCGTTTCCCTCCTTTGTAGAGACATAGCATGCTACGTCTCTACAATCATCGTCGATTGATCGGATCCGTCGCCCCTAACGCAAAACAAAAATACAAACAGACTTCGCATAAAATAATGTTTTTTCTAAGAAACATCTTTATTCCCCTAAAATTTGCCTTTCATAGTGTGGTTTAATATTTTAGCTACCATTCAACAGAGGAGTCTTCCGGCGATAGGCTATGTAAAAGCCGCCTTATATGGAACCCAGTGTGTTGCTTAGCATTATCTCTCAGGGCGGAACTATTCCATGCCGAACCTGATCGTGGTGAATAATCCGAAAGACTGGACCTTCCAGATCCCGGGCGTCGAACTCGTCGGGGCGCGGTCATACTTGACTGACGAAACCTACAGCCAGATGCGCTACTGCCGTGTCTTCAATCTGTGCAAATCGTACCGTTACCAGAGCATCGGCTATTACGTATCCCTCCTTGCTGCGGCGCGCGGCCACAAGCCGCTTCCCAATATTTCCACCATTCAGGACCTGAAATCCCAGACGCTTATCCGGATCGTCGACGATGAGCTTGACGAATTGATACAGAAAAGCCTTGCGCCCATTCAGTCGAACGTATTTACCCTGAGCATTTATTTCGGGAAAAACATCGCAAAACGGCACGACCGGCTCGCACTGCATCTGTATAACCTGTTTCCGGCGCCGCTCCTTCGCGCCGAATTCGTACGCGCCAAATCGATCTGGCATCTTGATAACATCGACCCGGTTTCGACCGGTGAAATCCCGACTGAACACCATGCATTTCTCATCGATGTCGCCACCGAGCATTTCGCAGGCCGCCGCGTGGGCACGCCTAAACGCAGGGCGGCCCGCTACGATCTGGCGATCCTCTGGGACCCTGCTGAGGATGAGGGCCCTTCGAACGAAAAAGCGATCAAACGTTTCATGGCGGCGGGAGTGCGGCTCGGCCTCGACACCGAGCTCATCACCCGCGATGACTACGGCCGACTTGCAGAGTTTGATTCCCTGTTCATCCGCGAAACCACCGGCGTCAATCACCACACCTACCGGTTCGCACGAAGGGCAGCGGCCGAAGGCCTCGTAGTTGTTGACGATCCGGAATCGATCCTCAAGTGCTCGAACAAGGTATACCTTGCCGAACTCCTCGACCACCACAATATTCCCACCCCGACAACGAGCCTCGTGCACCGCGACAATCTTGAAAGCGTATTTGCCGAAATCGGCGTGCCGTGCGTGCTCAAGCAGCCCGACAGCGCCTTTTCGCAGGGCGTCATACGCACCGACACGAAGGACCAGTTTTTCGCCGAAGCGACCAGAATGATCACCAGGTCGGATATTGTCGTGGTTCAGGAGTATGTGCCGACCGATTTTGACTGGCGGGTCGGTATTTTCGACCAGAAGCCGCTTTTTGTATGCAAGTATTACATGGCACGGAGCCACTGGCAGGTGATAAAACGCGATTCGGCAGGCAAGAAAAAAGAGGGACGCTTTGAAACAATCCCGGTCGAACGCGCGCCGCTCCAGGTGGTGCGCACTGCGCTCAAAGCTGCAAATCTCATCGGCAACGGTTTTTACGGCGTCGATATGAAACAGGTCAACGGTCACTGCTGCGTCATGGAAATCAACGATAATCCTAACGTGGACGCCGGCATTGAAGATGTCGTCATGAAAGAGGCCCTCTACGAACGGATCATGGAAGTCTTCCTCAAGCGCATTTTAACCACCAAAAACGGCGCCGCTTTGTAATGGAACCCGCAGTACCGTCGTATCATCTTTTCACCCGGTTCGGCGTTGAAATCGAATACATGATCGTGGACCGCGTGTCGCTCTCGGTAAGGCCGATCGCGGACAGGCTCATCAATGCGGCCGGAGGAGGGGCGAACGATAACGAAATCGAGCGCAACCATCTGGCCTGGTCGAACGAGCTTGCGCTCCATTTAATCGAAATCAAAACAAACGGCCCGGTCGAATCGTTCGAAGGGCTTGGCGCCGCTTTCATGGAGAGCATCCATGAGGCGAACAGGCTCCTTGAAGACAATAACGCCATGCTGCTTGGCACCGGCATGCATCCCTTCATGGACCCGCAGCGCGAAACAAGGCTGTGGCCGCACGGACACGCAGACATTTATAAAGCCTTTGACCGCCTCTTTAACTGCAGCCGGCACGGCTGGGCGAACCTGCAGAGCGTGCATGTAAATCTCCCTTTTGCAAATGACGAAGAGTTCGGAAGGCTCCATGCCGCGATCCGCCTGGTGCTGCCCCTGATCCCGGCGATTGCCGGCTCCTCGCCGCTTGCCGAGGGCCGCTTGAGCGGATTTTATGACACGCGCATGGAGGCGTATCGCTCCAATTCCGATACAATAGCATCGATTGCCGGCGATATAATTCCGGAGCCTGTTTTTTCTGAGGAAGAATATCAGGAAAAAATCCTCAAGCCGATCTTTCGCGACCTCGCCCCTTTCGACCACGAAGG
>CAISVC010000610.1 GCA_903888815.1 uncultured Fibrobacterota bacterium | reverse complement strand
GAGCCCGTGGTGCGCATGGTCAACCTCATCATCGACGACGCCGCCATGAAAGGGGCCAGCGACATCCACATCGAGCCGCATGAGCATTCGCTCCACATCCGCAACCGGATCGACGGCATGCTCTTAGAAATGATGGACCTGCCGGGCTGGATGCAGAGCCCGCTCACCTCTCGCATCAAGATTCTGGCAAACCTTGACATTGCTGAAAAGCGTGTGCCGCAGGACGGCCGGATCAAGCGCGTCATCAATAATGAAGAGATCGACATGCGCGTGTCCACCCTCCCCACCCATCACGGTGAAAAGACCGTGATCCGCCTGCTCAGGCACAACGAGACGCTTCTCCAGCTCGAATCGCTCGGGCTGGACGGCGAAGACCTTAAAACCATCGTCGAACTCATCAACAAACCGCAGGGCATGCTCTTTATCACGGGCCCGACCGGTTCCGGGAAATCCTCGACCCTTTTTGCCTGCCTTAACCGCATCAAATCAAAGGCGATCAATATAACCACCATCGAAGACCCGATCGAATACAAACTGCAGGGGATCAACCAGGTGCAGATCAACGAAAAGGCCGGCCTTACCTTTGCCGACACGCTGCGCTCGATCCTGCGCCAAGACCCGGACGTGATCCTTGTCGGCGAGATCCGGGACGGCGAAACCGCGCAGATCGCGCTCCAGTCGTCCCAGACCGGCCACATGGTGTTCTCGACCCTGCACACGAACGACTCGGTCTCAGCCATAACCCGGCTGCGCGACCTCGGGATTCCGGCGTTTCTGGTCGCTTCGGGCGTGCTTGGCATCATTGCCCAGCGCCTCGTGCGGGTGATATGCAACAAGTGTAAAGAAACTTACAAACCCACCGAAGAGGTACTGTTCCGTTACAAGACGGTCTTCGGCGATACGCCAATACCGGCTTCACACTATGGCAAAGGGTGTAAAAAGTGCAATAACACCGGCTACAAGGGCCGGACCGGTCTTTTCGAGTTCCTCAAGATGGATCCCACGCTCCGCGACCTCATCACCCGCAACGAGGCCGAGCACCATATCCGCGACTATTCCAAAAAAGCCGGTATGAAGCCGCTGATCCATCACGGACTGGAGAAGGTCAAATCCGGAATTACCTCGATCGAAGAACTGCTGCGGGTAGTGCTGGTGGAGTAACCCGGCAATTGGCAGCAAACAGCCTCACGCCATGATGTTTTTTATCCTATTGACCCAATCATTTCGAACATGGGCAGGTACATGGAGATGAGCACAACGGCGATGAAAACGCCCATGATGACAATAAGCGCGGGTTCAAGGATCGAGGTCAGCGTGGTGATGGCCGAATCCACCTCGGTGTCGTAATAATCGGCGATTTTCACAAGCATTTCCGGCAGATTGCCGCTCTTTTCACCGACCGCGATCATCTGAATGACCATGGGAGGGAACACGCCGGTCGCCTTGAGCGGTTGGGCCAGCGGCTGTCCGCTGCGTATCGCTTCGAGCGCTTTAAGAAACCCTTTTTCGAGCACACGGTTCCCTGCGGTGGTCGACGTGATTTCAAGGGCATCTGCTATAGGCACGCCGCCGCTCAAGAGCGCGCCGAAGGTGCGGCTGAACCGCGAGACCGCGCTTTTTTTCTGCAGCGGACCGAACAGCGGCAGCCTGAGCTTCAGCGAATCGATTGACAAACGCACCCGGTCGTGTTTCCGGTAGAGATATACTATCACCATAGAAACTGCTACGCCGATGACTACGGCCGGAAGGAGCCATGTTTTGACGATTTCACTTGCTTTAATGACAATGCGGGTCGAAAGCGGCAGCTGCGCGCCGAGCTCGGCCAGCATCGTGGAAAACGTGGGGACAACAAAGGTCATGAGCGCGATGAGCGCGGCCGCGGCAACCAACGCCACCAGCACTGGATAGGCGAACGCGCTCGCGATGCGGCGCCGGATGCCGACGGTTTTTTCCTGATAGTCGGCGAGCCGCAGCAATATGGCCGGAAGAATGCCCGCAGCCTCCCCTGCCCTTACCATTGCGCAATAGAGGCGGTTGAAAATATCCGGGCTCCGCGACAGCGCTTCGGCAAGGGAAACTCCCGACTGCACGTCCGCGGAAATCTTCGACACTGCCCGGCGGAGGATACTGTTTTCGGTCTGCTCGGCGATAGCATCGAGGCTCTGCACCAGCGGAATGGCCGACGAGTTCATGGAAGCGAACTGACGGGTGAAGGCCGAAACATCCCTGAGCCGTACCCTGCTTAAAAAATCTGTCAGCGGCGCCGGCTGTTTCTCCTGTACCGCTGTCACCCGTATGCGTGTTTTCCGCAGGCTCGATTTGGCCTCGTTATCATCGGCGGCCACAACAGTCCCGGTGACTTGCTTTCCGGTTTGTGTTATTCCTTCGTATTGATAATGTGGCATATTTTTATTTCTTCTTAATTGTAAGTTTTTGTCTTTGCGTTAGGGGCGACGCAGGGTATCGGCTGAAACGTAGTGAAGCCGATAGTCTGGATTGACGCAGGCGCGGAGCGCCGCACGGCAGTCAAGACCGGCTCGCGCATGCGAGAGCCCGGAGAAGAACCGGCCTTTTGCCTGCAAGGGCAGTCGAAAGGAAACGCCCAAATTTATTATTATTCTCACCACGGAATATCTTTTGTCACCGTATTTTTCTCGAACTTCTGGTTCAGGTCAGCGCCTTTGCCGGCCTCGTATTTTCCTACTTTCTTTTTAAGCTTTGCGCTCACGACAACGCCGTCGGCCGATTCGACCGAGCTGTATTCGAAGCGGGACTCCCCTTCCGGCAGGTCGAACCCGATATCATTGTTGCCGCTTGTTATGTTGCCCGTCGGCGTAATAAAGGTCTCTTTTTCCTGGTACCAGGCATTGTACAGCGTGATCGCCTGTTTGAGTACGGGCTTGAACTCGGACAGCTTGGCCTTTTCCGTAACGCCCATGAACCGCGGAATGGCGAGGG
>CAISVC010000609.1 GCA_903888815.1 uncultured Fibrobacterota bacterium | reverse complement strand
CTGCATGCTTCCGGAATTGTCAAGAATGAAAAATATCGAAGGCGTATCATTGCTTCCCGTGCTGTCTCTCACATACGACGACATCACCCTGACCAGTTCCGACAGCGCGATCATGGTGTCGGCCACATTGATGGTGCGGCTATTGAGCCGTTCAGGCCCGCCGATATAGTTGAATTTTCCCACGACCGTATCGCCCTGTGCGAACAGGGGGCTGAATATAAAAGACAGCATGACGATTGCAGCAGATGCCGCCAGTCCCTTTGTGAATTTATTCCCCGGAGTACGACCGCGCATGACAAGCCCCTTTCTTTATCTTTATAATTAAAAAGAGATGTATCTTCCCTCTCCCTTTTTCATTGGCTGTGACAACACATAGGAATATAAATTTTTGCCCCTCGGTAATTACACACTTCAATTCGGAACAGGGTTTTCATACTTTTTAAAATAATTCACTGTAATTGTACCATAAAAATTTAAACGCTTCTATACATAAATATAATGCCAATTTTCTTCCTTCGCAGGTTTTTTTTATTGAGGCCTTACTTTTTATTTTCCGGCCTTTTCCCGTGATGTGCCTTTTTTGAACAATTTTCCAGTGCGCGTTTCGTATATTTTACTATCTTTACGCGGTGAAGCGTGCAAATAACCGACGTATTTCATAACTTCTTGAAAGGGAGCTCCAATGATGCGACGAAGTGCGGGAATAGTGGCAGCGAGTATCGCTGTTTGCGCGGCGGGAGCATACGGCCAGGTCATAACCTTCAACGGCCCGATGCCCTGGGTTACCCAGCGGAATGACTCAATCACGGTGCGCGCCCAGATCGACACGGCGCAGCTCAAGAAAAAAAAGGAGATAACCCTTGCGGTGGATCTGGTAAACGAACGACTGCAGAAAAAGATGCTTGCCAAGAAAACCTTCGACGTCAATGACTATACCGGAGAGTTCGCGTTCGGTCCGGTCAAACAGAACCTGGTGGGCGGACGTTCCTATATCAGGATTGACTGGTCGATCCCGGGTACTACGACCAGCAAGGGCGTCATCTCGCCCATCGGCATCGTTGCGCTCGACAAGCTTCCCCAGCCGGAAACCATCGCCGTTCCTCATGCGAAAGAAGACGCCGATGCGGCTGCCGTTGTTTCTTCGGTAAAAGAGGCCGATTATAAAAAGGCAGGGATGGCAACATTGGCGTTTGCCTGGAACAAGGCCGCCTTTTACATCATCCTTGTGAAGCAGCAGGCGCCGGGCTCCGTGCGCTTTGCCTTTGACGGCAAAAACGGCAAGAACGCCTTTCTCTCTTTTGCGGACCGGGTCGTCATGTACCGGCCGGACAAGGATTCGCTCACGGGAATCCATTTCTCGCCCGTTATGATGGGCGATACGGTCGTCTATAACGAAAAACCGTGGCCCAATGAATTTACAAAATCGGTTTCGGGCGATAGAATAGTGATACGGGTTCCCTGGTATGATACCGGCATCATCCCGTTCGAAGAGCGGAAGATGGGTCTGGGAATCATGACTTTTGACGCCAAGGGACAGCAGACCGCGGCATTTCCTGCAAAAGCAGACTTCTTCCTTCCCGGGACCTGGTGCGATCTGCTGCTTGCGAAGTGAAATTCCGCAGTCAGGAGTCACCGAAGATTCATGTCAAGCGTTCGGCTTGACACCTTTCAGGGTGTTGTGCTCTTCGGGTGCCTCGCGAACATAAACCCCGCCCGACGTCCTGCTTCGAGCAGATACGGCGGAGGGCGCCTGCCATAGCAGGCAGAGAGCTCGACAACCCCCGGTGACTCCTGCTTATTCAGCAGAGCACGCTGTTGATTGAAGTCGGGAAAAGAGCTATTTTTTATCCTTCATGGTGGCTGTAGTTCAATCGGTTAGAATCCTGGATTGTGGTTCCAGTTGTTGCGGGTTCGAGTCCCGTCAGCCACCCCATTTTAACGTACAATGCACCAGGTAATCAAATAAATAACACCATTCTGATCACCGGCGGGACCGGGGCCATGGGAAGCGTGCTGGTGCAGAAGCTTTCGGAACGCGGGTTCAGGCTGCGCGTCCTGACGCTTCCGGGCGACAAAAACGCGGCACGGCTGCAGGACGCGGGCGTCGACGTCCGGTTCGGCACTATTGCCAGCGCAGAAGACTGCCGGGGCATCTGCGACGGCGTGACCGCGGTGCTCCACTGTGCCGCCGTCATCATCACCAACGACGTGTCGCTCTACACATCCGTCAACGCAGGCGGAACGCGCACCATCGCCGCCGAGGCTGCCGCCGCAGGCGTATCGCATTTCATCCATGTCTCTTCCGCCTCAGTCCTCTACCCCAAAGCAACGCCGTATTCGATATCAAAACGGCTGGCAGAGGATTTCGTGCGGAAATCAAATCTGTCCTGGACCATCGTCCGGCCCACGCTGGTTTACGGAAGACAGGGCGGGCAGGAATTCGACATGTTCCTCGCCTATCTGAAGCGGTTTCT
>CAISVC010000608.1 GCA_903888815.1 uncultured Fibrobacterota bacterium | reverse complement strand
GTCACATAGAGCCTGCAGCCTTCCAGCCTCCACGTGGCCATACTGTTCGCCGCCGCAGTGACGGCGATGATCTCGGCATGTGCGGTCGCGTCACCGAGCTGCTCGATGCGGTTGTAGCCGCGTCCGATGATCGAGCCGCCCTTTTCGATCACGGCGCCGACCGGCACCTCGCCCTCATCAAGCGCCTTGAGCGCCTCCTGCAACGCGGCCTGCATGAAATAAATGGGTTCGTGGGGGGCAAGGGTCAGGGATTCCATGGCTCCGGCTAAAATATATCATTGGAAGAATACGGGGCCGGGCGGATGGTTGACACGGATTCACAAGAAATAGAGGCAAAAAAATCCCGGTTGTAATATTCATAAGATATATTTATAACAAAGGGGAGGCTGCCGTAAGAGCGGCTGACGACCCTCAGTTCTCAAATCGCAAGAGGGCTATTCGCCGGTACGCCGGTACACAGGAACGCGCATGTGCGTAAAACCTTTTTTCTGGACCATGGCAGGAGTTTCCTTCGCTTTTTCCCAGACGGGCGATACAGCGCACCTTGACTCGGCCTTCGAAATTGTCGTGACCGCGGCCAAACCGAAACAGGGCAGCGCGGAAAACGGGTACCGGTACGATACGGCGCAGGCAGGTCCGCTCGGCAGCGTTGCCCTGAAGGACATCCCCTTTTCGGTCAATGTGACTTCAGGGGAAGCGATCGAGAACCGCGGTGCCCATGTTCTTGCCGACGCTCTCCAGACCAACCCCGCAGCCGTAACGGTACAACTGCCGAGCACCGACGGACGGGGACAGTCGGAGATGACCATCCGCGGTTTCGACCCGTTCTACCTGTACGATGGGCTTGTCGTGCGGAACAGCCTGCCGATTGCCGTGGAAGACATGGACCGGATCGAAGTCCTGAACGGATGTACAGGCTTTCTCTATGGGTTCGGCAGTCCGGGCGGGGCCATGAACTTCATCGGCATGCGGCCACCTTCAGAGTCAACCGTGAAGTTCTCGCTCGGACGGCGCAATGGCGGCGTAAATTTCATCCATGCGGGTCTCGGCGGCCCCGCGATGTCCGGCGGCCGGTTGACATACCGTATCAATGCCTATGCCGAGGACGGCAGGTCGTTCGTCGAGAACTCGGCCGCCCGGCGCACCCGCCTCTCGGCCGCCGCAGAGGCGAGGATCGTTAAAAACACTCTTCTGACAGTCAGCGTTTCCCACCATGACTTTTTGCTGCAGGGGCAACAGGCCGCGTTTAGCGTTGACCCGTCAAGGGGAATAAAGGCGCCTCCGGCGTCCGATTTCGACCCTGCGAAGTTATACGGGCAGCAGTGGACCTATGTCAGGGGCCGTCAGGACATGGCCGGATGCCGGTTCGAATCGAAGCTGACGGACGTTTTCACCTTCAGGGGCGCCTACAACTATTCTTCCGTACGGCGGAAAAACAACGGGGTGTCCGCGGCGCTGATTGACAACGCGGGAAACTACCGGGCGACCTATTCAGACGGTGCGCCATCGGACGTGTACGAACATTCGGCGTACGCGCTGGCCCACGCGGATTTTGACACTCGGAAAGTCCGCCATCGCGTCACGTTGGGGTGGACGCACAACAGCTATGTCCAGAGAAACAACCCGGTGAGCCTGAAAAACATTCTGCTGGACACCTTCAGCATCGCTCACCCGGCGTCCGTTTCAATGCCGGATACCGTTGCGCCGACGCCGGAAACGCAGCGGGGCCGGCCGGTATACAATTCACTCCTCATCAGCGATATGTTTTCGTACCGTATCCTCTCGGTTCTGGCTGGAATCAACAACGCTCTCTACAATTATAAAAGCGAGAACACCGCTACTGGTATTGTGTCCAGCAGCTTCAGGCAGTCAAAAACCACCCCGGCCTTTGCGCTGACCGTCAAACCTCTTCCGTCGGTCTCCGCTTACGCCTCGTACATGCAGGGGATCACGGCGGGCGGGTACACCACGACGGCCTATGCGAAGAACGTCAACGAGGTGCTGCCCCCAAGCGTCAGCGACCAGTACGAGTGGGGAGTCAAGGCCACCGCTTTCAAGAGGGTGGATCTTACGGCGGCCCTTTTCCGCATCAACAAAATCAATGAATTCCTAGACGCCGTCGATTCTGTTTACAAGCAGGATGGGAGGGAGGTCCATCAGGGGCTTGAAGTCACCGTGACCGGAAAAGTCCTCGACCGCCTGATCCTCGGCGGGGGCGGCACGCTTATGGACGCGCATGTCGTCAAAGCCGCCGACAGGGCGATCGAAGGCAAGACCCCTGCGAACGTAGCGGAAAAACAGGCAAGGGCCTATCTGGAATATGAGGTGCCGGCAATGCCCGGACTAAGCGTGTCCGGGGGCGTCAGCTATTGCGGCATACGGTGGGTCGACGCGGTGAACAGCGAATATATCCCTGCCGTCCGGCTCTACGACGCCGGGGTCCGCTACCGGCATGCAGTGAGCACCCACAGCCTCATCATCGTCTGCCTGAACATCGCCAACCTGCTTAATACGACCTGCTGGGCCGCATACAAACCGTCCGGCACCGTCGGTCTGTGCCTCGGCGCCCCACGTCTGATCACCCTTTCTGTCAAGTATGAGCTTTTACGGCCGGACAACGGAACCTTTGACAAAAACGCTGCCGGTCATCCTCCAAGGGCAGATAAATGATTTGAAATTTTATCTTTCAGTTCTTGTGGCCGCTGCTTTTCTATTAATTATTATTTCCGACACTTCCATGTTTCTCGGAAGCGCGAGCAGGGCAACAATCAGCCGGGCAAGGTCTTCGGGATCGATCAGGGCCGTATGATCGATGTCAGTTTTTGCTTTGATGTGGAACTCGGAT
>CAISVC010000607.1 GCA_903888815.1 uncultured Fibrobacterota bacterium | reverse complement strand
TTATAGTGGCAGTCGTACTGAAGTATCGATGCCCGTTTTAACGAGCAGGACAAAGGCAGTCCGATACGACGTTTCTGCAAATTTATTATTAACGGTTTAACCAAACAAAGAGAGGTGAATTATGTGTGCAAGAATGAACCGGGCAATGTTTTGTGTTTTGATGACCTGTGCCGCTGCCGCGCTGGTGAGCGCACAGACCGTTACCGGTGTAACGCAGCCGACCGCAAATACGGTGCGTTGCGCGCTGTCAAACGGCAGCGCCGTTGATTTCCAGCCGGCCAATCCTTACACGGTCCGCGTGGAATACCGGCAAGCCAATGGCAATTCCACGGTCAGCGAACTCATGGATCCAAACTACAGTTCAACCGCGGCGTTTACGGCGACAAGCCTGGCCACCGATCCGATCGTCTTGACGGGTCCCAATTATTCGGTGAGCATCCCCAGGACTCCGGCGTTCGGCATCGTCTTCAAAAACAGCCTGGGAACGACGTTGTTTTCTTCCACCGCGGTCAGCCAGTTTACGGTGAATGGGACAATTATCGCGGGTAACTATTACGGGGTCCACAACCAGTCCTACGGCAACAACGGGGGCAATCTTGCCATCGCTATCCCTTCAAACATAGCGATATACGATCCTGCTCAGGTACAGCAGGGAGGCGCCGCCTCGCCCTTTGCCTGGACGTCGAAGGGGTTCGGCATTCTGGTCGATGCCGAAGTCGGAAATTTCAATTTTACCAATACCACGACGCTGAATATATCGCGGACCAACGGAAGCGTCGCGAACACCAACTGCCTTTTCTGGCTCATGTCGGGAACGCCGACACAGATCATGTCGGGCTATTATAAGGCCTCCGGCTCTTTTGATGTCCCGCCCAAATGGACCTGCGGGTTCATGAATTCCGAATGGGGAATGAATGAGGCTGAATTTAAAACCCATGTCACTACCTATCGCTCGAAAGGTATTCCGATTGACGCGTTCATTCTCGACTATGACTGGTTCTTTTACAATCAGACGAACAATGGCGATTTCAAATGGAATACCGGAAACTATCCCGACGTGAATACCAACGTACAGGCATGGCCGGTAGGCGGCGCCGTTAAAAAATGGTCCGATTCGCAGGGAGTGAAGCTGGTCGGCATCCGTAAACCGCACGGCATCTGGACAGGCAGCACCACATGGGGCAACTGCGGCGATTTTTACAGTGCCGCCATACGGACATCGTTCTGGGAAAATTTTGTCGATCCCTCATATGATTCACGCGCCAGGGGCATCATGGCCTTCTGGAACGACGAGGCCGACGCGTGCAACAACGGCAACAAACCGTTCATGTTCCTTTACATGCAGAAAAGCCTGTATTGGGGTCAGCGCTACAACACGAGGGCCGGCTGGCCGCAATATCATAATGACCGCGTATGGTCGATCAACAGGGCATATTACGGCGGAGCGCAGAAATACGCGTACGCGCTCTGGTCGGGCGACATCGCATCCACCAATCAATCCATGCAGGACAACCGGAAATTCATGCTGACCAGCATCAATCTCGGCGCGGCATGGTGGGCCCAGGACCTCGGAGGGTTCCAGGGGCATCCGTCCAACGCGGATTATCAGCACTGGATCCAGTTCGGCGCATTCACTCCTGTCTTCCGTGTTCACGGCACGAATGGTGAACAGCGTCAACCCTGGGTCTATGGAACAGTCGCGGAAGCTGTTGCCGGCAATGTCATCCGGCTCAGATATACCTTTATTCCCTACATCTACTCGGCATACTGGAAGCTGCACCGCGACGGAGTTCCGCTGGTGCGGCCATTGGTAATGGACTATCCTGCCGACAATACTGTCGCGACAAACATAGAATCATGGATGTTCGGCGACCATATTCTGGTCAGTCCAGTGGTGACGAATTACGCCGCCACGACAAAAACGGTATATGTTCCGGCAGGGAACTGGTACAATTTCTGGACCGACGCCATCGTGACCGGCGGCGCAAACGTGAACATTCCTGTCACCGGTTCGGGCGACACGATTCCCGTTCTTGTCAAGCAAGGGGCCGTTATTCCGAGGCAGCCGGTGGTGCAGTTTATCAACAATTATCCGCTCACCCAGAATACGGCCAATGCCAATATGCCGGTCACCTTTCACGTCTATGGCGGAGCAAACGGTTCCTTTGAATATTTTGATGACGACGGCGTCACCTACAATTACGAAGGCGGTCAGTATCGCTCTGTTCTGTATACCCATATTTCAGGGGTGAATGACGAACAGGTCGTGGTCGGCACCAAACAGGGTTCTTATGCTCCGGCGGACAGCAACGGCTACTTTATTTTCCACGGTGTCCTCTGGGCCCCGGCGGTGGTGACCGTGCAATCCGGCGACATCTTTTCCAGAAAAGTCGCCCTGGCCGCATTGAACGGCGCTGTGGCGCCGGCATGGGCTCAGGATTCCGCGCATAGCCAGGTGCTCATTAAAGTAGTCAGCCCCTTTACCGCGGGTATCGTGCGTATCGCACAAACGACAGGGACGCTCAAGAACAGTATTGTCAGGAGCTTCCTTGAAAAAACAAGCGTCACCTCGCTGAAAGGCCGGATACTCATGCGGGTCACCATTGCCGGCAGCAACGGACTGAACGTCCGGCTGATAAACGGTGCCGGAGCTGCCGTAAAAGAATACCGGTTCGCTTCGTTGACTCAGGGAGAGCAGACGCTCTCATTATCAACCGAGCATGTGCCGCAGGGTGTATATTTCGCGCGCATATCAACAGGCGACTGCAGGGTT
>CAISVC010000606.1 GCA_903888815.1 uncultured Fibrobacterota bacterium | reverse complement strand
CGATCTGGTCAATATGGGTGCTGCCACGCTCACCTTATTTACAAACCGTGAGGCCATTGCAATCAGCCAGGATTCACTCAACTGGGGCGGCAGGAGGGTCAGAGTGATCACCGCCGGCGGTCTGGACCTGTGGTACAAGCGGTGTTTTACCAGAGATCCTATTTCCCATGCAGTAATTACCGATCAAACCAGGATGAAAAAGTCCGTTATTATTTTCAACAGAGGAGCGGCTGCTGCCAACTATTCCATAACGCGGGCCACCGACGGCACTCCGCTTGAACTGAGCGCGACACAAGCATATCAGGTGAGAAATCTCTGGACGCATACGACGATCGATACGTTGAACACGACCGAGACCGCTGTGCCGGCTGTTGCCGTAGCAGGGCACGGGACAACGCATCTGCTGTTTACGCCATTGTCGGTCATTTCTCCGGTTATTCCGAACGACCTGCTTGAAAAGAACTCCAACGCGGTGATCGCCGCCCTTATAAAGGGACGGAGAGGCGCTGCGGGGCTCGAACTCTATGTGCCGGCAAACGGCAAAATCGGGCTCTTTACCGTTCAGGGCAGGCAGATCGCATCTTTCATGGCCGCAAACGGCGGGCAGTGGTATCAGGTACCTGTTAATAAAGCCACGTTAGCCGGGACTTTTATCGTCAAAGCCTCACTCCAGGACCGCGTTCTCACAAAAACATTTGTCCTGGCCAGATAACGTATTTATATTTTCTACCTACACAGGGTCTTCTGAAAAGAAGACCTTGTGTAGGTTTTTTATGTCATGTAACTTTTTATACCCCATATATCTATAGAAAGGGAGGGTGGAAGTATGAACCCTGCTTTTGCAAGAATTGCGGGCGCGTCAGCCATCATGGTGTCAATCGCTGTGTTTTTCTGTTTCAGCCAGGCTGCTGAAAAGAAAGTGGACTTCACCGGCTATTCTTCGTATTCCTTCGGCCAGATTGTGCAGGGAAGCTATGAGTCGACGGATGGCACGACCAATATCGATCATTACTGGTCGCACGAAGTGTATACCGGCCTCGGGTTCCACGCCGCGATAAATGAGCGGTTTACAATCAAAGCCGCGGTGGAAGGCAAGATGTGGCAGCCCTATCCGTCAAACGCCGGAGTAAGAGATTTCCAGAAGAGAAATTATTCCCTCTGGCTCGACCAGGGCAATGCGTCGTATTCGGCAGGAGATCCTGAAAAACCGTGGCTCACCATGACCATGGGATATTTTAAATATAAATATAATCCGGAGGCCCGGAACCTCGGCGAACAGCTGTTCAGGTCGGTTGCCTATCCCGGCTTTGTTACCAATTACTTCGACTTTCCGGCAACCCGTTTGCTGGGCTATCAGGCGCACGTGGAACTTATGGAAGGTAATTTAAAAGCCGACGCGCTCATCATCAGCGAATCGGACTGGTACCCTTTCGGCGATTTTTCGCCGGCACTTGTGGCCAGCTACAAACCGCATAAAGCCGTTGAAATCGGCGGGGGCGTTGAATTCGTGCGTCTCATATCGGTAAATAGCAGAAAAACGACTCCCATTGTTGACGAACACTCTCTTTACCCCAACTACATTATCGATAGCGTTGTTAAAGATCAATTCGGCAATTCGACGACATATTATGACAGCAGCAGCTATTATACTTTCAAGGCGACCAAACTCATGGGCCGTATTACGCTTGATCCCAAGGCGATTTTTGACATTTCATTTTTCGGCCCCGAGGATGGCAAGCTGTATGGTGAAGTCGATGTCATCGGTTTAAAGAACTACTCTTACTGGTATAACGACCTGTCAAATCGCATACCCATCATGGTCGGTTTTAATTTTCCGGCTTTCAAGCTGCTTGATGTTCTATCGCTCGAGTTCGAACATTACGGATACCCCTTTTCGACCTCTTTTGAAAATGTATGGCGACTTGCTTGTCCTGTTTCAAAGGACGGAGACTTTCCGGGAGATTGGTCTCCCCAAAAATACAAGTTTGATGACTGGAAGTGGTCGGTATACGCCAAAAAGACCGTGTTCCCGGGTTTCTCGATCACCCTGCAGGTCGCCCGTGACCATATGCATACAATCTATTCGGATGGACGAGAAAATTATTCCGAATCCCTGCTGCGGCCGGGTCAGTGGTGGTGGACAGCAAAACTGAGCTACAGTCTGTAGCAGCCAGCGCACCTGCGGGATATTCAAGGCAGATCCCTTCTTTCCTTTACGGAAAGAGGGGTTTTTATTTATCTAAAACCCCGCTGTTCAGGGGAAGAAAATAAAAACCGGAAGAAGTCCTCGTGAGGATAGTATAAAATCACCCATACCGATGCGCACGTCCATAGCCGCTGCGGCGCTTTCTATTTATGCCATTCTTTCGCTATGCTGTTCCAACGAGCAGAAAACAGCCGCTAAAATCCTGCAGGCGTATAATCTGAATCCGGTTAACGCTGAAAGTTCTATCACGTATCCGCTCAATGAAACGCTTTTTCCACCGGAGATAGTTCCACCTGTTTTTCAATGGAAAGACAGCGTTCCTGCCTGCAATCAATGGCTAATCAGCGTTGGTTTCGATGGTATCTCCGTACGACGGGTTAACGCACTTGTCAAAAAACCGCAATGGCAGCCGGGCGATACGCTGTGGGAATCCATAAAACGGCTGTCCCGGGCCGCTCGTGCGACGCTGCTGGTCATCGGAATTAATGAAACCGCCCCTCAAAACATCCTTTCCGCCGCAACGGCCCTGTTCGGCACCTCGCCCGACAGCGTCCGCGATGCGATTTTTTATCGCGAAGTGCCATTACCTTTCGAAGATGCGGTCAAGGATCCCTCCACCATACGCTGGCGCTTCGGATCGGTGGCACGGAAAAAAGCGCCGGTAGTACTGGAAAACCTCATGGTATGCGGCAATTGCCACTCTTTCTCCGCCGGGGGCGAGTATCTCGCCATGGACGTCGATTATGCCAACGACAAAGGATCCTATATCATCACCGGCGTTGATAAGCACATGACGCTTGCCTTGAGCGATATCATTACCTGGAGCGATTATAAACGCGATGAGAAAGATCCGACATTCGGCCTCCTTTCGCAGATTTCTCCGGACGGCCGGTATATCGTCAGTACGGTAAAGGACCGCTCGGTATTCGTTCCGCGCCCGGACCTGTGGTTTTCCCAGCTTTTTTTCCCTGTCAAGGGCATTCTCGTCGTGTATTCGCGTGAGGCAAAGACATTCAAAGCGCTGCCGGGCGCCGATGATCCCGCATTTGTCCAGAGCAACCCGTCGTGGAGCCCGGATCAGAAATATCTTGTTTTCGCACGGAGTACCGTGCACAAGCTCGCACTGAAAGAAGAAAAACGGATCAAACTGACCGCCGATGAATGCCGGGAATTCCTTGTAGAAGGAAAGAAATATCGGTTCGATCTTTACCGGATCCCCTTTAACAGTGGAAAAGGGGGCAGGCCTGAGCCGCTCGCTGGCGCTGCAAACAACGGCATGAGTAATTTTTTCGCCCGATACTCACCCGACGGCAGATGGATTGTTTTCTGCAGGGCAGCGAGCTACATGCTCCTTCAGCCGGACAGCAGGCTCTACATCATGCCCGCTCAAGGCGGCGAACCGCGCCTGATGCGCTGCAATACCGACCGGATGAATTCCTGGCACAGCTGGTCGTCGAACAGCCGGTGGATGATCTTTTCGTCGAAAAAGAATTCACCCTATACGCAGCTGTTTATCACCCATATCAATGAGCGGGGTGAGGATACGCCGCCCGTGCTGCTCGATCATTGTACGAGCCCGGACCGGGCCGCCAATATACCCGAATTTGTCAACGTGTCACCGGATGCCATACAACGGATCGACGAGAAGTTCGTCGACGACGTTTCGTACTGGCGGTCCGGCAAAGCGTTCGAAGATGCCGGAGATTATGCCGCTGCGGAAAAACGGTACGCTGTCGCGATTACCAGGAACCCGCGTAATAGAGATGCCCATATCAGTCTCGGGAATGTGCAGGAACTGCAGGGCAAGCTGTCGGAAGCGCTGGCGAATTACTCAACTGCCGTGGCGATCGATTCGGACAATGCAATCGCTCGGATCAACCTCGGCAATATATTCACAAGGCTTGACCGATTGGATGAAGCGGTTGCCAGCTATACAAAAGCGCTCAGGCTGGAGCCTGGCAATGCGAGTGCGCATTATAACCTCGGCCACCTCTATGAGGCGACCGAACAGTATGCAAAAGCCATGGCGCATATCCGTACTGCGATACGATTGGAGCCGGAAAAAGCCAGATATCATTATCTTCTCGGATTAACTTTTGATAAAATGGGCAACACCCGCGAAGCGATCGCTGCGTATACGAAAGCTGTCGCCCTTGAACCTGAAAATGTGGCTTCCCTGCGCATCAAGGCCCTGGCATGCGAGACAAATGGCCGTATAAACGAAGCGATCGACCTGTATGATAAAGCGCTGCAGAAGGAACCGCTCAATCCGCTGTGGCATTACTTTCTGGCAAACCTGCTCTCCGGAAAAGAGCGATATGCCGACGCGGTGACGCACTACAGAAAGGCTCTCGCGATTCACCCCGCATTTCGTCATGCCCAAGACAGTCTGGCCGCCTTATTGAAAGAGTCCTTGATAAAAAAGGTGGATTGAAAGGGCTTGCCCGCTGTTTTGTAAAGGAGTGCCGGAGATATATTTTTGGTAATGCAAAAAAGCTTTGAGCCGGGGAAGCTCAAAGTTTAAAACCGATTACTAATCAAGGAGACGTACCGTGTTCCGACCCCGGATCAAAGTGATCGACTGCACCATCCGCGACGGCGGGCTCATGAACAACTCGCACTTTACCTTTGAGACCGTGCGCGCCATCTATGCGGCCGTGTGCGCCGCCGGCGTTGATATCGTGGAGATCGGCTACCGCAACAGCAAGCGGATGTTTTCGCCCAAGAAATACGGCATCTGGCGGTTCTGCGACGACGAGGTGCTGAAAAGGCTCACCGACGGCATCGAGACGAAAACAAAGCTCGCCATCATGCAGGACGCCCACAAGGCGGACGCCGAAGACCTGCTGCCCAAGTCCGGGAGCGTGGTCGACTTGGTGCGGATCGCCACCTATGTGAAGGACATTGACAAGGCGATACGGCTCGCGAACAATGCCACGGAAAAGGGATACGAAGCGACCATCAACATCATGGCAATTTCGCACGCGCTCGACCGGGAGCTCGACGAGGCGCTCCAGCAGGTGGAGGAGGAGACGAAAATAATCGCATGCTACTTAGTGGATTCGTTCGGCGCGCTGTACAGCGAAGACGTGGATTACCTGGTGCACAAGTTCCAGCGCTACCTCAAGACAAAAGAAGTCGGCGTCCATTTCCACAACCAGCAGCAACTCGCGTACGCGAACACGATCGAGGCGGTCATCAGGAACGCCAACTACCTCGACGGCACCGTCTACGGCCTTGGCCGGGCCGCCGGCAACTGCCCGCTCGAACTTCTTATCGGGTTCCTTAAAAACCCGAAATTCGACATCCGGCCGCTGTTCGCCGTGATCGGCAAAGAAATCATTCCCCTGCAGAAGACCATCCCGTGGGGCTATAATATCCCGTACATGATCGCCGGCATGCTCAACCTCCACCCCGAGGCGGCCATGGAGCTCATGAACCTGCCCGAAGACGACCCGAAGCGGTCCGATTTTGTCAAGTTCTACGAGAAGATGTCAGGGGTGGATGCATAAAGGAAAAGGGTCAGAGTTTCAGAGAGGCAAAGCGGCAGAGTAGAATGTAAAAAAGGACGCTGTTCGAGGGCTTCTTGCTTTGCACCTTTGAAACCATGTACCTCTGCTGCTGTTTTCACATTAAGTGCCTCAGCGCCCACACCAGCCGCGGGAAGCGGCCGAGCGCGGTCCTGAAGATTGTCGACATGGTGAGCTCATTCTGCGGGATCCGCGCAAGGACGCGGGCCGCCGCGTTATAATCGGCGTCAGGCAGCTGCGCAAGCGACTTCTTGACTCGCGCGAGTTTTCCGTGGCGGTTTCCTCTTTTTTTATCCCACGCCTTCACACAGGATGTGCAGATCCGGCGCATTTCTCTTTCTTTTTCCGCCCCGAGCATGAGGAGCGCGTGGTCGCCCGCCAGGCCGCCGGAAAGCAGGGCCTCGCAGATCCCGGCGCGGGAGACCGGGTTCACGGCGCTTGCGGCGTCGCCTGCCTTGATGAGGCCGGGCGCGACCGTCGGCCCGTGCTGGTATCCGCACGGGATAGCGCCGGCGAAACGTTTGACGACCGTGATTCCGGGAAAGCGGCGCGAAAGAAACGTATCGAGCAGGCTGGTTATATTAGTCTTTCCTTTGTAGCAGGAACCGACGAGGACGCCGATGGTGGCGGCGCCTTTGCCCCGCGGGAACATCCAGGCATAACCACCCGGCGCGCAATCGCGGTCCATGTAAATGTGCACGGTATCGGCCGGACAACCTTCGGCCCCTTCGGCAAGTACGAAATAGGCGGGTTCGAGGTCAGGAGGCTTCCACGCGAGGCCGTCGTCTTTGCCGAGGCAGGCGACAGGCCCTGAAGCGTCGATCACCACGCGGCCGTAAACTTTGGAGCCGTCATCAAATGAAACCGCCCGTCGGGAACGCTCCATGCCGGAAATATGGGTTACACGGCGGTTGAAAATGCAGGTCACGCCGTTTGTTATGAGGTCGCGCACGCAATCGCGCTGCATGACCGCCCGGTCGATGATATAGCCGCCGTTCCTGTCGGTATAGGTGATGACCGTGTCGTCCGGCGCGTGGAAGCTCGCCCTGGTGATCACCTGCCGTATCCATGCGGGTTTCACGCCGATTGCCTCTTCGAACCCGAGGCGGCCCACGGCTTCGGCGCACTGGATCGGCTGTTCCCACGGCACGACCCTGTCAACGAGGAGGATCGAAAGTTTTCGCTTTGCCTGTGCCGCATGCAGTCCGGCATTAAGGCCCGCAGGCCCTGCGCCGATAACGACGATATCGCAGCATTCGCCGGGCGATATTTTCGCATTTGTCAAAATTACGGAATTTGACGCACCGTCAGGCTGGCCCATAGAATTTGAATGGCTTTCCGGCAGGTAATATACTAAAAAAATGCCTGACCATAGCAATTGATGAGTTAATAATTGTATTTTGTTCGTT
>CAISVC010000605.1 GCA_903888815.1 uncultured Fibrobacterota bacterium | reverse complement strand
GTTTCGAGTTTCGGGTTTCGAGTTTCGGATTTTCCCCTTCCGCGTCTCAGTTCTTTTTAATGATGGGCTTCTGTACCATGACGCTCACCTGCAGCACCTTGAACGCGGCATAGTTGAATACGATTTCCAGCACATTGGTCTGGTCCTTGTTCATCTGTACCGGGGTGATCTGGCACTCGTAGTCGTTTGCCGCGGTCGTCGCGGTGATGGAAAAGCGTCCTTCGTTCTTGAGTTGTTTCGCGTTACAGGTGATCGCTTCATACCACTGGGAGGAGGAGGCGTTGCGCGCGACCTCTTTGGGCAGCTTGACATTGATGTCATACACCGGGAACACCGCGTCGGTCGGGACGTTGACGTTGAAGCGCACCACATACTTGTTCTTGCCGTGACGGTTGTCCGTGACCGGCACCACGAACACACGGCGGTATTCCTTGGGCTTGGTGATCCACTTTGCCATGAGCGGATCAGCCTCTGAAACGCGGATCTTTATCTCCTTATCGTCGCCGGTATAGTGCTTGCTGTGCGCGACAATCGCACGCGCCTTGAGAACGCCGTTGTCGTCCGGCGTCTTGAGGAACTGGTCATAGAGCAGCTTGATCGACCGGGCCGGGAACTCGTTCTCCTTCATCTTGGCAAGGTCGGCCACCAGCGCATCCTTGCGCTGCACCAGGTCGTTGCGGCCGCCGGAAGAGAAGGTGATGTCGTATACCGGCAGGAACACCGAGTCGGTGTAAAGCGAGTCGATGTTTTCGTAGGTCGTCACGTTGCTGTCGCAGAATTTGTTGACCCGGGAACGGGTCACCCGCTCGACCTTTGAATAGAGCGAGTCCTCGTAATCGCGGACCGCGGCATCCTTGACCCGGAGCATGGCAGGATCAAGGAAATTCTGGTCGCCATGGAGTTTTTTGAGCGCACCTTCGGCCCGTGCCCATGCGTTACCGGCAAGCGACGTGCTGATGTTCTTCGTCTGCTCGTCGATGGACATCCTGTCAAGGTCGCGGTACTTGTCAAGAAGGAAACCGAGCTGGGCGTTCTGTTTGAGGATGCCGATCATGGCGCTGAAGTCGCGCTGGCTTTTAAGAATATTGAGCTGCGTCACGATGTTCTCGGCGTCGCGGTACTGGGCGACCAGTTTTAAAAGCTCGGTGTTGAGCGCCCCGATCTCCTGATTAAGCTTCTGCGCGCATGCAAAGCCCTGATATTTGCCGTACGATGCATCGATGCCCGCCGGCGCCATGGCCTGGAGCGCGCCGATGCGGACGTTCACCCCCTTGAAGAAGTCGTCCGGAGGCATGTTCGGCCCCTCCCTGACGTACTTCGTTATCCGGTCAAGGGAATCCCGCATACCTGCGAGCGCGCTGCTCTTCGCGTTGAAATCATTCATGAACTTCGCGACACCGTTCAATTCGGGAGTCATGAGCGCGCCCGCCGCGCCGTGGAGCGCAGCCATCCGGTTCAGCGCACCCATCCGGAAATAGCCGGTATCAAGCGGCCTGGCGTCGTCTTTGGCCTGCAGGCGCTGATCGAAAAATGAAGGAACTTCGGCAAGCCGTTTCTGCAGATAGTACTGGCTCTCCTTGACGATATGATCGGGCAGCCGGTCCTTGCCGGAGAAATAGGTGATGAAATCTTCGGTATACCCGAGAAAGGCGAAGGTATTGCCCCGCGTCTGGTATTCCCGGAAAAAGAAACCGAGCACTGCGGTATAGCCGGTCTGGAAAGCGATCTCCTCATCGAGGTCGCCTTTGAGCTTCTTGTAGTTCATATACGCCACATCGGTCGAGTTCACCACGTTCGGCGGGAAAATGCTTTCGAGCGCCAGGAGTTCCTTCTGCAGTGATATTAGCTCGGCCGTATGGCGCGAAACCGTGTCCATGACCAGCGCATAATTGAAGTTCTCAAGGTGCATCGTGCTGCCGACCGCGTTGTAGATGCCGCGTTCGACGCGGTTCTTCCCCAGTGTTTCCTTGTACGACGCGTACTTATGCTCGAACTTGAACCGCCACTGCGGCGCGTAGCGGTACTTGAGGCTCAGGTCTTCGATTGTCGCCGGCACCTGTTCGATGAGCCAGTAATAGGCTGGCTTTCCTTTGTCAACCGGATACACGCTCATGGTATCGGGGCCCCAGGTCTCGTCGGCGATGAGCTT
>CAISVC010000604.1 GCA_903888815.1 uncultured Fibrobacterota bacterium | reverse complement strand
TTCCTGTTCGGCGAGGGAAAGATGCTGCTCTCGAAAAACGACCGGCTCGATGCACGGGAAGCATATGAATGCTTTTCAAAAGTTAAAGAGTATCTGCCTGCCTTCCCCGGCATTGATGATAAAATCAACGAGGCGTATACGCGAGGCATCACCTATGTATACTTCAAGATCCAGAACACTTCAGCCAAGGCACTTCCCCGTCTTTTCGAAGAAGACCTGCTCAAAGTGAGCCTGGAAGGAATAAATAACAACTGGATTAATTTCAATACGCGTTACGACAGCCGGATAAAGTACGACTATACCATCATCCTGAACATAAGGAAAATCGAGGTAACGCCGGAATTAATGGCAAGCAGCGACTTCCTTGAAACGAAAGAGGTGGAAGACGGCTGGGAATATGTTCTGGATGCAAAGGGGAACGTCACGAAAGACTCTGCCGGCAATGACCTCAAAAGAACAAAGCACAAAACGATAAAGGGTTACGTAACCAGATTCTCACTGGGTAAAAGCGCCACGGTCAGCGGCACGCTTGATTTCTTCGAAAGTGCCTCGGGCCAGGTTATTAAAACCGACCCGGTTTCCGCCGATTCAAAATTCGAATTCATTTATGCCTCGATAAAAGGCGATCAGGATGCATTGACTCCGGAGACCCGCAAGCTGATCGGGCTAAAAATAACTCCGTTTCCCAACAACGAGGAAATGATCTTCCGTACCAGTGAGGCTTTAAAACAGCTTGCCAAAAATATCATTTCCGCGAACCAGCGATTATTGCAGTAAGGCGGGAAAGCTACCGCTTTTGCAAAATCATTCTTCGTGCGTTATTCCCGGTTTTCTGCCCGTCCATTCCGGTATTTCTGATAAAGTAAAGCTGGAATTTCGTACCCGCGCCCCGCAGTTGCCTGCCGAGCGGGTCGTAAAAAACGGCTGGATAAAGGGGCGGCATGGCAAAAACAGCGCCGCGCTTATTATTCCATGCGAACTTCTCCGCTATCGAGGTTATCGGCTTGAGCTTCAGCCGATAGGATATCTGATCAAAATACCCCTTGACAATAAGGCTGTCATCGGCCGGCTTTACCGTTATTTCGGCAAAGCTGCTGGCAGGCAGAGCGTTTTCCACCATCCCTCTCATCACGAGGTAATGGATCCCGTTGAAGAGCTTGTAGCCGCCGGCATGGGCGTGTCCGGAGAAAACCGCCTTGACATTGCCCGCATTTTCAAATATTCTCCGCAGTTCATTTGCGTTTTTCAGGCACTCGCCCGACGTTACGGTTGAATCAAGAATATAGTGAATCATCACAAATACGGTCTTTGCCCCGGCGCTGGCCAGATCGGCAACCAGCCACCGCCTTTCCGCCGGGGCCACCCAGGCGTCCGACCAGGTGAAATTTCCATGATTGAAATCCACGCTGTCGGCCCGGTAATTGCCGTCAAGAATCACGAAATGATAATTGCCCTTGTCGAATGAATAGTAGTTGCTCCTGACCGTGGTCGCAACCCTTCCGAGGAATTCGGCTTTAGACAGGGACGCCACATCATGGTTGCCGATAACGGCATATTTCTCGCCGGTGAACCGGTTCAACCTGCGGTTGACCGAGTCAAGATCCTGCAGGGCAAGCGCGGTATCAGTGGGAGTATATCCGTTAATGAAGTCTCCCAGAACCGCGACGAATGGCATTGCGTGCAGTTGAAACGTATCAGCAGCCTGCGCCAGTTTCGTCAGACTGGAACGGTAATAGCGGGTTCCGGACGTAGCGGTGTTCGCGTACTGCGGGTCAGCGATAATGCCGAAGGAGATCCCTTGAGCCGAACATATGCCGGCAATGCTGAAAACAGCGGCGAAAAAGGAGAATCGCATGAAGGCTTCCCTTATTGATTGCTGCCTGTTTGTAATTATAATGTACGTGCAGGTTAGATATCAACCCTGCTCACCGAAACTGTAGACTGATGTGCTTTCCGCAGCGTATCTTAATAATTGGAGGTATGTATGCCCCATGTTATTACTGTTCTCGCCCCGGGTTTTGAAGAGACCGAGGCTGTTACTTTTATCGACCTTCTGCGAAGGGCCGATATTACCGTTACCGTATTAGGACTTGAATCCCGCGAGGTAACCGGCTCACACGGCATCACCATTGCTGCTGACAAACTACTTGCTGATTTTAAGGACGCTTTTGATGCGATCGTGCTTCCCGGAGGCATGCCGGGCACGAAAAACCTGGCAAATTCTCAGCCTTTGCTTGAGCTTATCCGCCGGACTCATAAGCGTGGCGGCCTGTGCGCCGCCATCTGCGCGGCGCCGATCGTGCTCGCTAAAGCGGGTGTTCTTGCGGGAGTCAAGGCGACCTGCTATCCGGGGTTTGAAAAAGAACTCGGCGGCGCGCAGTTCGCCGACAATGAGGTTGTGCGCGACCGTACCATCATCACGAGCCGCGGCGTGGGCACCGCGATCCATTTTGCGCTGGAGTTGATCTCCTGCCTTGCAGGCCCTGAAACAGCGGAAAAAGTTAAAAAGGCGATACTTTACATTACGAATGTCCCCCCTGCAATGACATAGCCTCCATCTTTCGTGGGATTTATTTTATATTCGCAAATTAAGCGACATCGTTTTTTTAACGGTGAATTTGAATAGCCGGGTGTCTGTCTGAAAATCATGATTTTATGTCAATTCGCATTATAATCCTGCTGCTGTATTTTCTCTCCGGATTCAGCGCGCTCGTCTACGAAATCGTCTGGGCGCGCATGCTCGGCCTGATCGTCGGTACGACGGTCGCGGCGTGGGGAGCGGTGCTTGCCGCGTACATGGGCGGAATGGCGATCGGCGCAGCGATCGGTGGACGGTTCGCCGACCGGGCATCGCATCCCCTACGGCTTTTTGCGCTCTACGAAACAGGCATCGGGCTTTTTGGAGCGGCTTCGCCTGCGATACTGCACTTTGCCCAACAGCTATTTATCGCCGTACAGCCCTTCCCGGGAACGTCAACTGCGACGCAGACCATAACCCGCGTGATCTTCGCCGGCGGCGTGCTGGTCATTCCGACCGTGCTTATGGGCGGCACGTTTCCAGCCATAAGCCGCACGCTTCTGGCTGAAGACCGGTCGTTCGGTCGCGATCTCGGTGCAATCTACTCGGTCAATACGTTCGGCGCGGTTATCGGAGCGATTGCAACCGGTTTTATATTGCTGCCTGCTCTTGGCATGTCCGCATCGCTTTTTCTGGCGGCAGGAATAAACTGCGCCGTGGCCGCCGCCACGCTGCTTTTTATTCGCAACCATCGCAATAACGTTCTCTGCGGCACCCAACTCAAAAAAGCCGGAAAGCCCGTCGTACACCGTACAATGCCGTTGTGGCTTTTTCCTTCGATACTTGCGTGTTCGGGATTCTGCGCAATGGCGTTCGAGGTTCTGTGGAGTCGCGCGCTGGTCTTCTTTTTATCGAACACCACCTATGCCTTTACAACAGTGCTCAGCGTAGTTCTTCTCGGCCTGGCAGGTGGAGGAATGGCCGCTGCAGTCATCGCGCGGAACACTAAAAGTCTCCCCGCATGGATCGCGGCGCTGCAGTTGTGCGCCGGTCTCCTAGGATTCGCCTCGCCGTGGATCTTGCAGCACATCGATCCGGTCATTCATTTCGCCGAAAACCACCTGGGACCGTCGTGGTGGCAGTGGATAACCGTACGGTACCTGGTCTGTTTCAGCATAATTTTTCCTCCGGCGCTCTGCATGGGCGCGACCTTTCCGCTCACCATCGGAGCGTCGCTCGGCCCGCTCTATACGGCCGGCCGGTCCGTCGGATATCTGACGTCGCTTAATACCCTCGGCGGGATCGCAGGTTCGCTGGCGGCGGCATTCCTGCTCGTTCCGGTTGCGGGTATTCAGCGGTCGTTGGTGATTATCGCATTCCTCAACTGCGCGGCAGGATTGGCGGTAGTGCACCGCGGCATTCGCCGTTCGTGGAGAACCACGGCAGCCGGCGCTGCCGCGGCAGCGGCGCTGTTCGTTCTTTCCATCGTGTTTATCGGCAGAAACCCGATGATTCTCTACAGCCGCGTGGTGCGCGGCGCGGCGCGTGCCGTCTCGGTGGTGTCGTACCGGGAAGACCCGACCGCAAGCGTGGCGGTGCTGAAAACCGACCGGGGGCGCAATCTCACTATCGACGGTTTCAACGCTGCGGGAACCTACCGCTACGAATACATGCACCTGCTGGCGCATCTGCCGGCAGTGCTTTCACCCTCGCCGGACACCGCACTCGTGATCTGTTTCGGCACCGGCACCACCTGCGGAACCATAGGCCTCTATCCTGCCGTCAAACGGGTGGACTGCGCGGAAATTTCGACGGCGGTCATCAACACAGCGCGGTACTTCTCTGATGTCAACTACAACGCCGCGGACAATCCGAAAATCCGCATCATCCCCGACGACGGCCGGAACCATCTCCTCCGGACACGGCAGCACTACGACGTCATTACGCTCGAGCCCATGCACCCCTACATGGCCTCGGCGACCAACCTCTACTCCAGCGACTTTTACCTCCTCTGCCGGAGGCGGCTTTCTCCGCACGGCGTCATGGCGCAGTGGGCGCCGATGCACGTACTGTCGCCGCGCGAATACCGCATGCTTATCGCCAGTTTCGCGTCGGTGTTTCCGCACACCTCTCTCTGGTTTCTGGGCACCGAGGGCGTACTGATCGGCACCATGGATTCCCTGCGAATCGACATCGACTCGCTAAAACGGAAAATGTCGCCGGGCGTCGTTATGGGCGATTATGCGAAAATATCGCTGACTGATCCTTTGCGGCTGCTGTCCTGCTTTCTCATGGACGAACAGCGGGTCAGGGAGTATGTAAACGACGTCCCGGTGACGAGCGACGACCGACCCCGTATCGAATTTTCTGCGCCGCGTAATCTGATTCTGCCCATAAACCGCAGGTGGCTTGAAAACATGGACGATCTGCTTAAGCGCCGGGTTTCAGTCCTGCCTTATATCGTCAAAGCCGACGACATCACGACGGCAGGGATCAACCGCTGCAGAGAGGCGTCATCCATGATAATGAATGCCGGAATCTCGAATGCGCGACGGCAGTTTTCTCTGGCGCTCACGGCCGCAGATTCAGCCCTTACGCTCATGCCCGGCGACACCACGGCAAAGATGATACGGCGAGAGACGATCGATAATGTTGTGCAGGTATACCTAAACAGCGCGCGCGGCCTGCGCAAACAGGGAATTCTTCCCGCGGCTGAGAGTGCGTATCTGCAGGCGCTTGCAGTCGATTCCTTATGCGCTCCGGCCCATACCGAGCTGACCACGCTGTATAACTCTCTCGGCATGATTGATAAAGGTCTGGAACACGCGCAGAAAGCGGTTGCTTCTTCGCCCGACGATCCGGCCATGCACACCAACCTCGCGGTTGTTTATATGAATCTCAACCGGCCGGCCGAGGCTGAAGCCGAGCTGCTCCGCGCAATAGGTATCGATAAAACGTATGGCCGTGCGCACTACTTTCTCGGCATGCTGTACCTGGAAACCGGCCGGAGAAAAATAGCTCTGGCTGCGTTAAAACGCGCGAAAGAGCTGGGATACAAACCGCACTGATCTGATTCTGATTATGCTGTTTTGCAAGTATTGTAATTACTTTGATTTTTTTAACCTATATTTATTTGTAAGGTTCCAGGGAAAAACCGAAGTGGTTATGGTAAAACAGCGTCTCAACTTTTACCTTCATTCTATCCCAGCAATAGGGTTGCTTTGTTTTTCTTTTGCATACGCCCAATATCCCGGCTGGCGGAATTATACCTGCGGCAAACAGGTAAACGCTCTGGCAATAAAACACAACGATGTCTGGGTAGGAACCACTGCCGGATTGGCAAAAATCAACAGGGCAACC
>CAISVC010000603.1 GCA_903888815.1 uncultured Fibrobacterota bacterium | reverse complement strand
TGCCGTACTGTTGACCGGCCTTGTCCTGATAGGCATCCATATTCAACTGGCACATGGGGCACGTGGTGACAAAGCAGTTGGCCCCGCGGGCTGCAGCGTCCTTCATGATATTGGACATGAGTTTGATCGACAGGTCGGTATCGTTGACCGAGGCTGAAGCGCCGCAGCAGTCGGTTTTGTATCCCCAATCAATGGCCTCTGCTCCCAGGGCCTTGCATACCGTCTCCATGCCCTGAGGATTTTCAATGCTGTCGGAAAGCTCGACGTCCATGGGATAACGGGTTTGGAGGCAGCCGTAATAGCATGCCGGTTTGAGGCCGGTAAGCTTTTTTTCCGCCTTTGCCGCAATCTCCCCGGATTTGGACTTCTTGACCAGCAGATCGAGGATAGACAGCAGTTTGATCTTACCCTGGATCTTTTCCGAAAGCTCGGCGTTGATCTTGTCTCTCAGGTCTTTGTCGCTTTCCAATGTTTTCTGCGCAATGAGCGTGCGGCTGTAACAGGAGGCGCAGGGGATCATCATCTCGGCATAACCGCTGGAGTCGGCAATCCCCAGGTTGCGGGCCGGAAGGGCTATCGCCAGAAAGTCGTTTGTCTTTGCCGCAGAAGTGGCTCCGCAGCAGTTCCAGTCCTTGATCTCTTTGAGACCGACATCAAGCCTGCCCAGCACTTCCTTGCACTGGACATCATAGAGCGCAGTGGAGGCGTGAAGCGAACATCCCGGATAATAGGCTATTTCCATTTTATTACCTCGTAGTTAAGGCAGCCGGAGCCGCCCCCAAAGTCTTTGAATACCACATCTATTTCCCCATCGCTTTGTTATACAGGCGTTTTACTTCAGCAACGCCTTTTATCTTATCTATGCTGATATGAAACCTCTTGAGCTTCATCATCGCCTGGCCGAGTTGCATCTGGTTCTTCAGGTCAGCGATAATTGCCTTGAGTCCCCCACCTTTTGTAAGCTCGTTTACGGCGGTCTTAAAATCATAGATAGCCATAAACTCCATCTCGTTGACCCTGCCAAAGTGGGAGGTTGAGGCCAGAAAGGCGCTGTGGAAGTTCGCCACCTTCGGGGCCATCGGCTCCAGATGCTGTTCCTTGATCATCTGCTTAAGGGTTTCGGTGATCCTGGCCGTATGGATGCTGTTCGGACAGCGGGTGCCGCAGGTGTAGCATGCTACGCACTTCCAGACAAGAAGGTTATTGAGGGCCGCATCCCTGTCACCCAAAACAACCATCCTGATCAGGCGGTCCGGCGTGACCCCGGTATCGTCGCCAACAGGGCATCCTGCGGCGCACCGACGGCACTGGTAACAGGCATTGAGGTTCTGCCCTGAACGTTCAGCTACTTCCTGCGCCAGCGAACCGGCAACTTCAGTCTCAACTGTGAGCGTCTGCGATGGCATAATTATCTCCTCGCGGGTTGATAGTTTTGCAAAATATCATTTTGACAGTTGGAAAGCGATAAGTGTGACGACTTCAGACAGCAACAATGGAGTGAAATCAATGTGGTTGCTTCATGTGAGGATAATCGCCGGCTTTTCGCCATCCCAACCTTTTAACTTTGTCCGTCCTGCAGAGAGGGACGTTCCCAGGTTAATAGTATGTCACAGCCCGTTGGTTTGCGACTTGTAAGAGCGGGGCATTGCCTTACCAAAAAATCAGCGTCCGTAAGATGAATGAACCATGCACCGCGAATATTGTAATCCACAATTTCGTATTTGTGCAAGGGGCAATTTGATGCGTTCGCCTTCCCGCGGAATCCCCGACTGTCGACCCTCGGACCGCTGCATTGGACTCAATGCCTTGCTCAGCGCTGTTTTAGAACCTATGCAGATAGCTGTGCCGCAATCTCATGCCCAATTTCTGCTTATCGCCTGATAAAAAAATACAATGATATTAAGGAATATGAACATACAGCCGCTTGCGTTGGGATATCAATGCGGATATAGTTTTACTAGCGACACGGTCGGTCTGTGCCCGGAACCCGGGTTGCAAGGTCTTTAAAATGAGGTGGAAAGATGATCAGGATAATGGTAATTGCTTTTTCGTTGCTCATCCTTGCAGCATGCGCTGTCGCACCTCTGAAGGAGAGCGGCCTGACCCAGATCAAACCGGCCGGCGTACATGAAGAATGTGCATCAGCCAAGAGCGGCCAGAAGTTTCTCTATTCCTTTTATGCCTCTGCGCCCGTCGATTTTAATATTCATTACCATGCCGGCGAAAAGATCTTTTATCCCTTTGAGAGACGCGGCGTCACTAGGGATGATGGAACGTACGTGCCTGATCACGAGGACATCTATTGCCTGATGTGGACTAACAACCAGAAGACCATGGCAACCCTGAATTACACGTACGAGATTCAGACAGTGGTGCGGCCGCTGACCCCGCCGCCACCGACGAGGTCGGGGTCCGGGTATTGAGTCCTTCGGAGTATCCTAGTTGAGTATAATCGTACCGCTGCCGACGATAAGAACGGAGCCTTTTTTATTGGAGGGGGTAGAGTCGCTCATAGTAAGTTCAATCCTCTCAAAAGTCCTGTAGCTTCTACGAAGTGCCTATCG
>CAISVC010000602.1 GCA_903888815.1 uncultured Fibrobacterota bacterium | reverse complement strand
TGGCCGTCAACGGCCGCGACGCAATGCCGGGCGGCGGCACGCTTGCCTTCAAGACCGGCAATATCTTCATCAACGAATCATTCGCGAAGTCTCACTCGTACAAAATGATGCAGGGCTATTATCTCTCGATTGCGGTGAGCGATACGGGGAGCGGCATGGATCCCGCGACCATGGACCATCTCTTCGAACCGTTCTTCTCGACGAAAGAGACGGGGAAAGGCACCGGCCTCGGCCTTGCCTCGGTGTATGGTTCGATCAAGAACCATCACGGCTATATTGAAGTGGACAGCGAACCTGACCGCGGCACTACCTTCACCATGTACCTTCCGATCAGCCAGACGCCGCGCCGCAAGGAAACCGCCGACGCCGCCCCGGTCCCCGGGACATCGCCGCCCATCCGGCACATCATGGTCGTTGACGACGAGCTGTCTTCCCGTGAAATGCTCGCCGAACTGATCACGTGGCTCGGCTATTCAGTCGTCTGCTTTGCCGATGCACGGGAGGCCATGGACTACTACCGCGGACACCTTACGGCCGTGGATCTCTCCATCCTCGACTGGAAAATGCCCGGCATCGACGGAATAGAATGCTTCCGCCGCATACGGAAAATCAACCCTGCGGCAAAGGTGCTGATCGCCACCGGCTACTGTCTTGACAGCAAACTGCAGAGCCTCCAGAACGAAGGCGTTGCCGGTATCCTCCCCAAGCCGTTTGTTTCCGCCGACATAGCAAAAGCAATAGCGGACGCGCTTGCTTGACACGCGTATGCCCGGAGAATTATTTAGGCTTGATTTCGCTGATGCTGTTTTAGGGAGGGATGAGTTTAACGCCTTCGGGGGTACGGGATGCATAATCCATGATCAGAGTCAACGAGCATTACCTGAAGCTCAAAGCATCATACCTTTTTTCGGACGTGGCGCGGCGCGTCGCCGACTACGCAAAGGAGCATCCGGAAAAGGAGATAACGAGCCTGGGCATCGGCGATGTGACGCGGGCCCTGCCGCAGGTCTGCATCAGGGCGTTTCACACAGCAATTGACGAAATGGGAAACGACGCCACCTTCAGAGGATACGGGCCCGAGCAGGGATATCCGTTTCTGCGTGAAACGATCGCCCGCCACGATTTCCAGGCGCGCAACGCCGACATTTCAGCCGATGAAATATTTATCAGCGACGGTGCGAAATGCGACACCGGCAATATCCAGGAGCTTTTTGCAAACGACATTGTCATCGCAGTTCCTGATCCGGTCTATCCGGTGTACGTGGACACGAATGTCATGGCGGGCCGTACCGGCAGCTTCGCCAACGGCCGTTATCAGGGGCTTGTATATCTCGAGTGCACCGAAAAAAACGGTTTTGTACCCGCCCTTCCGTCCGCCCGCGCAGACCTCATTTACCTGTGTTTTCCCAATAACCCGACCGGCGCCACGGCGACACGACAGCAACTTACCTCCTGGGTGGAGTATGCCCGGAAGGAAAAATCGCTCATTCTCTTTGATGCGGCGTATGCGGCCTTTATCCGGGACCCTGCCATTCCGCAGAGCATCTTTGAGATCGATGGCGCGCGGGAGGCAGCGATCGAATTCAGAAGCTTTTCTAAAACCGCGGGGTTTACGGGCACCCGGTGCGCCTTCACCGTGGTCCCTAAAACCTGCATGGTGTACGGCCGTGATGGCAGCAAGCATGCCCTCAACGGCCTGTGGAACCGCAGGCATACCACAAAATTCAACGGCGTCTCCTATCCGGTACAGCGTGCAGCAGAGGCATGCTATAACGGCGACGGCCCGCGCCAGCTGCGGGAACTTACCAACTATTACATGGCCAATGCCGACCTGATCAGAAAGGCGATGATTTCGCTCGGCTACTCCTGCACCGGCGGTTTGAATGCCCCGTACCTCTGGGTAAACACCCGGACCGACTCCTGGGAATTCTTTGATTTTCTTCTGAGGAACGCCGGTGTGGTCTGCACGCCCGGCGCAGGATTCGGCCGGTGCGGTGAAGGCTATATCCGCCTGACCGCCTTTAATATGAAGGAAAACGTGGAAAAATCGCTTGCCCGCATCGCGAAAGCGCTCGCGTAAACCGGATCAGACCTGCTGCACGATATTGAGCACCTTATCGAGATTGGTGAGTTCAAACAGACGGTTGATGTAGGCTGACCGGTCGCCGTTGGTGTTGAGAATGAGCAGCTGCCGGCCCTCTTTCTGCATGAGTGTATGAAAATAGACGATCGTCCCGAGACCGTGGCTGTCGAGGAAACTCGTCTTGCTCACATCGATGATAATCCGGGGCACCTTCTTCTTGTAAAGCTGCTGGATCTTGTGCTGCACCCGTTTCACGTCAAGATCCGCGATCCGACCTTTCAGTTCAACGACTGATGCAGTCTCTTCTTTCTTGACATTGATGTCGACCGACTCGTCCCTGGCGTCCGTCATAATCATTTCTCCCTATCAATAATACGCTGTTATCCTTTTACCTCGCTCCACCATGTATGAATAAGGTACCTTTTGGGAGGAAAATTGTCAATTATCTTGATAAAATAATAAAAGCTTTGTAGTATATTTCTGCTGATAAAAAGAGGTTTTTATGCCCAACCGTACCGGCTACCTGTACGACGATATTTTTCTGGAGCATGAACTGGAGCCGCATCATCCGGAATCGCCGCTGCGGCTTGCGGCGCTCCATGCGGTCGTTTCCGAGTCCGGCCTGCTGAAAAAACTGGTCCCCATTGCCCCGCTCGGTGACGAAAATATAATCATCAGGCAGATCGCGGCTGTCCATACCCATAGGCACATTGAGAATGTGCGGTACTGCCGGACTACCGGAACCGTGGCCGTCCGGGCTGTGGGCGGGATCATGGCCGCTGTCGACGCCGTGTGTAAGGGCAGCGTTGATAACGCATTCTGCGCGCTGCGGCCCCCGGGACATCATGCGCACAATAATGCGAACAACGATGGCTTCTGTAAAGGCGAGGGGTTCTGCTTTTTCAATAATGTAGCCATCGCGGCCCGCCATGCGCAAGCCGAATGGCAGTTGAAAAACATTCTCATCATTGACTGGGATTATCATCACGGGAACGGCACCGAAGACGCTTTTTATGATGATCCGACGGTTTTTTATTTCTCAACACACCGTCTGCCCGCATATCCGGGAACCGGCTATCCTGTGCGCAGAGGCGAGGGCGCCGGAAAGGGATATAATCTCAATGTGCCGCTTCCCTCCCGGGACAGGCCGTACGGGAAAGT
The DNA here is from genome assembly GCA_903888815.1 of uncultured Fibrobacterota bacterium. GTDB lineage: Bacteria > Fibrobacterota > Chitinivibrionia > Chitinivibrionales > Chitinispirillaceae > BOG-1184. The sequence continues at coordinate 3,723 of CAISVC010000602.1, read as the reverse complement.
GACTGATGAGGATCTGCTGGCGGCATTCAACAATCACCTGCTGCCGCAGCTCGCGGCGGTCGATTTCAAGCCCGATCTGATTCTCATCTCCGCCGGTTTTGACAGCAGGATCGATGATACCCTGGGAGATTTTTCGATCACCGATGAAGGGTTTTACCATATGACCGGACTCGTGGTTAAATTTGCGAAAGAGACATGCGGCGGGAAAATCGTCTCGGCGCTGGAGGGAGGATATAATCCCGAAGGCCTGGCCTCGGCGGCAAAGGCGCACATTAAGGGATTGTTGGAGAGCTAATGCACGTTGAACAGTTGAAGTGTTGAAGAGCTTAACAGCTATTCCACGAAAAGGATTATTCGGTTTTAATTACGAATTTTTGTCTGGATGTATCATGGTTATTTACAAAATCCATCCTGTAAACCCCCAGCGGCGGCACCTTGAAACCGTTGCAAAGATCCTGAAAACCGGGAACGGTATTGCCGTGTACCCGACCGACACGGTCTACGGCATGGGCGCCTGTATCACCAACCCCAGAGCGCTGGACCGCATCAGCAACATTCTTCATAAAGACAAAACAAGACTTTTTTCTTTTATCTGCTGTGACTTCGCGCAGATTGCGAAATTTGCGATCATGAGCAATGCCCATTTCAGGCTTATGAAACGGTACCTGCCCGGGCCCTATACGTTCATTCTTCCGGCCACCAGTTTCGTTCCGAAAAAAATCTCGCCGAAAAGAAAAACCGTAGGCATCCGTATCCCTTCCTACCCGGCAATTCGGCAGCTCGTGGAACTTCTGGGCGAACCGATCGCCAACACTTCCATTAATATAGCGGAAAATCTGCGCGGCGACTCCGAAGAGGTCAAGGCCGCCGTTGTGCATGAGGTCGAGGTGATGCTCGATGCCGGGCCGCTGCATGAACCCGCAGGATCGACCATTGTCGATTTGACCGGCGATGTTCCGCTGGTGGTCAGGCAGGGAAAGGGAGTGTGGGAAGAGGGGCAACAATAGGCACAAAGCAGCAAAGGTGCAAAGTGGCAAAACAAAAAGTGCGATAGCATTACTTTGTCCCTCTGTACCTTTGAACCTATGTAACTTTTTCATTGTTCTTGGGGAAAATATGGGTAAAGAAGTGGACCGTCTTATCGGCATTGTGGCGCGGCTGCGCGGCCCTGGCGGATGCCCGTGGGACCGCGAACAGACGCACAAGAGCCTGCTCAGCTGTCTGCTTGACGAAACATACGAATTTTTCGAAGCGGTTGAGGAGAACGACGACCGCACGATGCGGGAGGAGCTCGGCGATCTGTTGCTGCAGGTGGTATTGCATGCGCACATCGCGGGCGAAGAGGGAAAATACACCATCGAGGACGTAGCGGCCGGCATCAGCGAGAAACTGATCCGGCGGCACCCGCACGTGTTCGGGACAACCGAAGTCGCGTCGACCGCGGAAGTGCTGCATAACTGGGAGGAAATCAAAAAGGAGGAAAAGAAACACCACCGCCAGTCCCTTGTTGACGATATCCCGGAGGCCATGCCCGCCCTGTTCCGCGCGGAAAAAATCCAGCGCCGCGTTGCGCGCGTCGGGTTCGACTGGACCGACGTGCGGCCCGTGCTCGACAAGGTGATCGAGGAGTTCAACGAGTTCAAGGAGGCGCTGGCGCGCGGCAACCATGAACACGCGGAAGAGGAGCTCGGCGATATCATGTTCGCCCTTGTCAATGTCGCCCGGCACCACAGAATATGCGCCGAAGACGCCCTGCGCGCCACGACCCGCAAGTTCGCCAGACGGTTCCGCTACATCGAAGACCGCTTCAAAAAGGAAGGAAAGGACATCAGCAAAGCGACCCTCCAAGAGATGGACAACTACTGGGAGGAAGGGAAGAAAGTTGTGGGATAACTAATCAGGCTTTTTCTGAAACCTCGGATGAAAACTCCGGTGCACTTCTTTTAAATACTCCCGGTCGACATGCGTGTAGATTTCCGTGGTCACGATATTCGCATGGCCGAGCATCTCCTGCACGGTCCGCAGATCGGCGCCGCCCTCGAGCAGATGGGTCGCGAACGAATGGCGGAACGTATGCGGCGAAACATGTTTGCGGATGCCGGCAGTCTTCACATGATAGTGGATGATCTTCCAGATTCCCATGCGCGTCAGAGGTTTTCCGCGAACGTTCAGGAAAACCGTGCTGTCGCTGTCCGCACGGGCGAAAAAAGGCCGTTCGGTTTCGTAATACTGCTTAATCCAGTCAAGCGCGACCTCGCCGATCGGCACGATCCGCTCCTTTGACCCCTTGCCGAAAATGCGCACCAGACCCTCTTCCCACAGAATATGCTCCTGGCTGAAAGCGGCGAGTTCGGACACGCGCATGCCGGTCGCATACAGCGTTTCGAGCATGGCGCGGTCGCGGACACCGCCGCGTTTTTTTATATCAATTGCCGCAAGGATTTTTTCGATTTCTTCTATGGTAAGTACCGCCGGAAGATAGCGGGTGCTGCGGGGACTTTCGAGCAATTCGGTCGGGTCGACGGCTGCCGCCCCTTCGGCTGCGGCAAAGGCAAAGTAGCCGCGCAGCGCGGAAACGGTGCGCCGGATCGACGTCGCGGCAAGCCCTACGTCATAGAGCGCGCGGATGTAGGTTGACAGGTGGTCGGCCGTCACCTGGTTCAGTTCGCCGATTCCCTGCTGGTGAAGATAACTGCCAAGACGGGTAAGATCGAACCGATACGATTCAGTAGTGTTGTCCGCGAGCGTTCGTTCTAACTTTAGATAAGCGATAAACTCATTGAGTAAAGGAAGGTTTTCCATATAGTAATAAACTCAATTTATCTTTTGGATTGCTGTGCCCAGTCACCCCCGGGCACCGTCAGTGCCAAGCAACGATTTCCGGTTTGGGGGGACTGTCAAGCAGCTTTCTCGTTCGAAAAAAATTACTTTATACCCTGATTTGTTGGCTTTGCGTTAGGCAGGTGCAGGGTGGCCGAAGGCCAGTCGCGAAGCGACCGACCAGAGGGTAGCCCGGAACCACGCCGGCCCTTGCCTGCTTTATGCAGGCAAGGGAAACGCCCAAAATCATTTTTACTTAATTTTTATATTAGAAACGGATTACTCTTTTTTTCCCTGCCGATTGTCGTTCTCCCGCCATGCCCCGGCCAGACAACGGTATTGTCCGGAAGCGGTAAAAGTTTCTTTTTAATTGATGCAATAAGCAAAGGGCCGTCTCCCCCCGGCAGGTCGCTCCTGCCAATGGACCCGGCAAACAGCGCGTCCCCGCATATACAGTTGTTCTCGATACACAGCGCACACCCGCCCGGCGTATGACCCGGAACAGGGAGTATTTCAAATTCGAAACTTCCTATCCGCTGTTTTCCCTCATTAAGTCCCTTTGTATTGCCGGCAAACGAATACCGCTCCCCGAACCACACCGATCCGTTGAGCTCCGCATCAGCCAGGAACTGCGCTTCTAAAGCATGGACATACACCGGCATATTTCCCAGCTTTTCCTGGAGCTCAGGAATGCCGGTGATGTGGTCAAAATGCGAATGCGTCAGGACAATTGCTTCCGCTTCAAGCGATTCTTTCTCGATTTTAAGCAGGATCTCACCGCACCCTGAAGCAGGGTCGATAATAACACACTTTTTTTTATCATTGCTGACGAGATAACTATTGGTCTCGATGGGACCGGTAATAAATCGAGTTATGGTAATCATAATATGAATTTCTGGGCAT
>CAISVC010000601.1 GCA_903888815.1 uncultured Fibrobacterota bacterium | reverse complement strand
GACCTGGTGCCTTTATTGAGAATCTCAGCACATTCCCTGTTGATTTATTTATCCTGCTCAAACTCATTATTCTCCCGTCAGTTCGGAGCAGTTCGATCAACTGGAAGCTTTCATTGGGCGGGAGTATGCATGAAAGCGTCGTACCGTGCGCATGACACAGCACACGATCGTTCGAAGCGGGAACTGCCGCGGGATGCGCCGAAATACGGACCGCCGGCGGTGCAATGGTATCGATCATCCCCATGGCCGTCTCCTGGATCATCAGATCGAGGCTCAGTTCGTTCAAGTAAAGCGTGCCCATGCAATTGTAGCCGCAACCCCGCGCCAGCCACGGATCGCAAATGGCCTCATAAAAACACCCCTGATTGGCTCCCGAGGCGACCTGCGTGTAAAAATTCAGCTGCAAGAGACGATTGTAGAGCTGACGGAACAAATCGTTTTTCGTCGCGTTCCATAGCCGGTAGATATCCTGCAGCATCCGGCCGTGATAGCAGTAGACGGTATACTGATGATACCCCTCCTGCTCGTCGACACCGCACTGCGTGGGGTTGCCGACCCAGCTCAATTGTCTGGGGCACTGCGTCAAAAGCTCGTAATAGAAATCGGCCAGCGCGCGGTCCAATGCTTCTGCGTCCTGCGTCCTATCGTATTTGTCAAGCCAATACTCGACGTTGTTCCAGACCCCCTGCCCGTCATAATCCGCGGGGTAAAGGTCCGGATGAAAACCGGTGAACCATAAACGGCCCTCGACATTTTTCTGGACGAATCGTTCAAGCTGGCCCGCAAAATCCAAATACCTGCTGTCCCCGGTAATGCGGGCGATAGCGGGCATTGCTACCAGGGTCCTGGAGGAGTTTACTGAAACGGATTTTACGCCGCCCGAGGCGATTGACTGGGGCAGCCCGCTGTCGGGATTGGTCTGTTTCATTATCCAATCGGCAGTATGCACCCCTGCATTATACCAATCTGTATGATTGACTCCCTCTTTTTGTTTGACCAGCTCCCAGGTCAGGAGCATGTATCTGGCGATATGGCCATTAATGTCCGGTTTCCACCCAATGTGACCCCGATCCTGTGAATTAAATGTACTGCTCGACATCCAATAGGTAGTTTGACACATTCCGTAATTGGGATCACTTTGATTGGTCACCTGTGCCTTTAGCGCAAAAGCCATCTGGTCGAATGCACGCTGCCGCCACAACGAATCTCCGGTTTGTATAAATACGTTATAATCGAAATATGCTGAGGTCGGAACAGTGCCTATATAGGAAAATCCGCATCCTTGCTGCAATTCATAACCCCCGAACTCCGGATGCCACATTGTGGTCGCACGCCGTCCGGCGATATAAATACTAAAGGCATCTTGCACCGAACGCACATATTGCGCTTTTTGTACCTGATATCCGCTGACTTTTATCCACGTTTTAACCACGTCGGTGATGTTTTTTGATGATTCGCCGCTGTCGCTGACGATGACCTGTAAGGGATAGAAATACTGAATCGCCGAGGAAAGAGAGCCATTCCCTATGCGAAACTGCGGGCTTGTCACCCCGTCTTGAAAGTGGAACCCCGCGTTGCGGGTCCAGGTGGTATTATTAAGATAATCGAATGACATATCGGTAAAGAAAAAGGTCATCATGGACATGTCCGGCCTATACATCACAGCACCTGGAACTCCACAATACTGCAATGGTGAAATGTCTGCCGTTGATGAGTTTCCCGCAAAGGGATACATCTGGCAACGCCAGGAACTCACAAAATTATTATGATAGGTAAAGCATACTTCCCAACCGCTTAAATTATTAGAAACCGACCAGCGGGTGTTCATCGCTGCAACTGGCAGGTCGTTCTTTAACCCTATTGTCATGTCAAAGCTGAAATTCACGCCCCCTACCTGTGTCTGGCCGGAAAATTTGACAGAATCAGAATTGAATGTCTGGGCGCCCGATGCTGCGACCCATGTCTTTGCGCCGGTAGTAACATTACGCAAAAACAACATGCCCTCCGTTGTTTGCGCTTCAACAGGCTTTTTATGGTAATAAAGGTTTCCCAATGCCCACCCGTTTGAGAATTTCTGCAGGCTCCATTTCAATCCAGCTTGATTGGTCAGAACAATGGAATCGAGCGGAATTTCTCCGTGAACCGAACCATTAGTAAAAAAATAAAAACGGAATTCATCGATAGTACCGCCATGATAATGCCCAGGACTTTCGGTACTGTTGAGACCGCCGATCCAGAATTCCGTTGAGTTCAGAGATAGTCCTGTTGCGAGTGTTCCCTGAACAGCCCCGTCAACATAAAGAGTAGCTTGGGCCCCGTCATTGATAACTCTGATGAAATGCCACAGGTTGTCGTTGATTTTTGTCGTTGTCGAAAGGTAAGAGTTATCACCGCCTGAATTAAGCCCGGTCCAGAAGCCGATATATCCTTTGTTCGTCGTAATGCCAAAATCCCCTGATGACGGACTGCTTGTTGCCTGCCCGACAAGGGTAGGGCGTTGCCAGAAAATAGCACCGGTATCAGCCTCCGTCGTTTTTACCCAGAATTCCATCCCGAATTTCGATACGCCGGATGTGGCCGTGGAAGGAATGCTGACGTAATCGTCAACCCCGTCAAAAGAGAGAGCACCGGTTCCCACCTTCCCGGAAACCCATGTCGGGCCATTATTCAGTATTCCATCGTTCCCGTTTCCCGAACGGTCAGTTGCAATTGTCCCCGATCCTTCATCAAAATTATAGTTAACAACGTCAATGGTATCAGCAAAAACGGGCTGTGTAAAAGAAATCAATGCACCGACGAGACAGCACTGCAACATAACTAAAAAAACTTTCCATTCCCGCATATACCCTTCCGCTATGATTAAAGGATGCGCTTTCACCGGGAGAATAACCGCAATCAACCCGCTACTGCTTTGTCAACCCATAGAACAATGAATGTACCAATATAAACTGACAATTTGATTTTCCGGGCGTGGGGGTGTGTTTATAATCCTTTTCCCGCAGGCAACCGCACATGTTTCCATCTTTTTTCCCGCCACCGCCATCTTTATCCTGAACGCATTACAAAAAAAATATACGCATTTTCCCGCTCAAATGTCAAAAATAACAATACCGGTTATGAGGCTTTGGGTCCAAGTAAAAAAACAAGTGAGATTAACATACGCAGTTCTGGTCGAAGAACTGGTAGTCGAGAGCCGGGCCAACCGGAACCGGTGGCCCCAGGGTTCTGGCTGGCGGAGGGCGGGGCGCAGGCTCTTTCCCCAGATTACAGTTCCGGAGGATTTTCTCAATAACCAGAGCTCCTCTCTCTTGTCAACGCATTCTCATTAATTATCAAAGAATTGTATAGTTTACAAGTGATTTTTCCACCTTTTCAATATTGGAACCACTCTTATCTAAAGTTTCAAATCCAAGTATCTTGACAGAACTTCCTTTTGCTGCAACAACAATTTTTAATGTCTCAAGTGTTGGAAATTCACGGACCATCCTGCCAATATCCAATTGTATTGCGTGTACCTTTTCTTCAAAATCTGGCAATGAGGACATTACTTCATTGACATCATACTTGGATTTTTCTGTATTCTCTTGGTCCATTGATTTTCCTTTCTAATATATTGGAATGGTCGCATTTATTCAATACAACCATTCCATTTATTTAATTT
>CAISVC010000600.1 GCA_903888815.1 uncultured Fibrobacterota bacterium | reverse complement strand
GCTCAGTCCGACCATGACCTGGAATGCAGTGGCCGGAGCGACTTCCTATCGACTGCAGGTCGCGACGGTAAGCACTTTCAGTTCGACTGTTTTCAACGATTCGACGCTGACAGGAACTTCCAGAGCAATCGGTCCGCTTGCAGCAGCTACAACCTATTACTGGCGGGTCAATGCAAAAAACGCCTTCGGGACAAGCGGATGGTCGACAATATGGAGTTTTACGACGATATGGCAGTTGCCTGCGGCGCCTGCGCTGTCCTCTCCTGCCGATGGTGCGACAATTTCAGCTCCCAGTCTGACCATGACCTGGAATGTGTCGAGCGGTGCGGCATCCTATACGCTGAACGTGTCCACGGCATCGGATTTTTCAACAACCGTTATCAACCGGACCGGTATTACCACGACTTCGCAGATGGTCAGCGGACTGTCGAACAATACGACCTATTACTGGCGGGTGAATGCCGTTAATCCTGCAGGTAACAGCCCGTGGTCAGCTATATGGAGTTTCACAATGGTTTTGGATACAGCGTGGGGATGTGTTGCGCACTGGTCGTTCGATTCCACATCGGGGAACACCTATTACGATGTGACCGGTCATGGCTATGATGCAACCGCGACAGGGACCGGAGTCGGAGTTGCTTCCGGTTTTGTCCATCAGGCGCTCAGCTGTCCGGGAAGCGGCTATGAAATAACCGCTGCCAATTCCAGCAGTGATTTTTTTCTTTCAAAGTTTTCCATCGAATGCTGGTTTTATTCGAATGTTCCTCCTTCATCAATTGTAGTGGCTGCGAAGATATTGGATTATCAGTACGTTCAAAGCGGAGTCAGAAACGGATATTCATTTCATATTATTCAGCAGGGGAATGTCGTATTCTCAATGTCTTCAGGTAATGGAAGCGCCTGGGAAACCGCCACTTCCTCGGCTGTCATCAGCGCAACGACATGGTATCACCTTGCCTGTACGTATGACAGCGCTTATTTGAGGATATACATAAACGGTGTGCTCAATGCCAGCCTTGCTTATCAAGGCACCTATGTAAAACCTCCAAATGATGCTCGCATCGGCTGCGCAAGGCGTGCCGATAACAGCAGCGCAGTGCAATTTGTTGATGGGAAGATAGACGAACTCAAACTTTACAACTACGCCTTGCCGCTGGATTCGATCATGGCGCACGCCAACATTTCCGCAGTCAAAAATGATCAAAAAATCCCTTCGCCCGTAACAGCATTAACTGTTCAAGTCCGCAATGCACTTCTTTCAATTTCTCTTCCCTCAGCAATGCTGGGGAAATCGGTTGACCTTGCGGTGTATACCGCTTCGGGCAGGGAAATAATGAGTAAAAAGGCGTACCGCGGTCCCGCGAGGCTCACGCTTCCGCTCCCCCTGGAAGTTCTCTCCTTCGGCACATATTTCCTTGTCGTCAATGACGGAAACCGGAAGGCGACCGCGCGGTTTGCGGTTGTGCGGTAGGGGAGAATCGGAATAATGCGCGAAGTGTCTTTTCGCGCCGCAAGGTCAGCGCGAGCCCATGTCTTGCCAAGCACGGGCGTGTATTGTATCTTTTAACCATGAACAGAGAAGAATTAATATTTGAAATAACCCAGGAAAACGACGGCGGCTACGTTGCCGAGTGCCTCACCGAAAATATTTTTACCGAAGGAGACAGCTGGGAAGAATTGCGGAAAAATGTCCGTGAAGCGGTAACAGCTTTTTACTTTGACCGAAAGATGCCTTCAATCATCCGTCTCCATTTCGTCCGTGATGAATCGCTGACCGCCGCATGAAAATCCCCCGTGATTTAATACGAAAGAGAACATTATCGAATCGTTCTGACATCCGTACGTAGTTATGAAGATACCTTGAGCAGCAAGCTGTTCACCCGCTTTAAATACACCAGAATACCTTAAAAGCACCTTTTCAAGATCGTTGATATATTCATATTGACACAAATTATCATTTATTGTATATTATGTATACGTATGAATAACATATTGCAGGACTTTAAGTTACTTCAAAAATGGTCGGAAAAAATGGGCGGCCTGTATTCCACGAGCGACCTTGCAAACCTTTTTAACGAGAGCAATCCTGTTGCTTTGAACCGCCGTATTTGCCGTCTGGAAGAGCAGCAGGCGCTGAGCCGGTTTATCAGGGGTTATTATACAACAGGC
>CAISVC010000599.1 GCA_903888815.1 uncultured Fibrobacterota bacterium | reverse complement strand
TTGTGCACCATGGACGCGAAGGAGTGCTTAACAGTCATGAGGTCTTCGGGATCAATGGTAATCACCGCATAGACGGTTATGCGGCCGTCAAGATACTTCGGGTCCCCTTTTTTCTGCTGAATATCAAAATCCATAGCCGCCATTTCCCCGGAAACGCTTCCGTCAGTTCCCGCGCTTGAGGAGTTTTTCTACCTTCGGAGCTGAGATACGGTCGTAGTCCGGCATATCGCCGACAAGCGGACGGGCATAGTTCTTGAACTCCTGCGTCATTGTCGAATTTTTATCATCGATAAACTCGTCCGGCATAGACTTTGAATTTCTGGCAACGGTCGAAAGCGGCGTCAGGAAATATTCCACAGAATAATCACCGGTGCGGCGGATCGCCACCGAACCGTCCACATTATGCCACACCGAAAACTGGACGGCCTTCTCCCCGACTTCGCGCGCTTCGTTTGCGTCAACCGAAGAGACTGTTCCGAGGAAGCTCCGCTGCAGATATCCGAAGGTATCGCTCCGCACCCGTTTGATCTTGAGCTTCTTTTTGATGATGTCGCCGAGCGCGTCGCCCAGCGCGCCGGTACCGGAGAGCTGTACGTTGCCGTGGGCGTCCTTTTCATCGGTTTTCGTAAGCGTAGTCACCATCGGTTCGCCCTGCGCGTTGCAGATGCCTTCGGAGGCCGCAATCACGCAGCGGCCGTATTCCTTGTATGTTTTGTCAACATCAGCGAGGAATTTGTCGATGTCGAACGCTTTTTCGGGAACATAGACGAGGTGGGGGCCGTCGTCCGGGTATTTTTTGGCAAAAATGCTCGCGGCGGTCAGAAAACCGGCATGACGTCCCATGACGATGCCGATATAGACGCCCGGCAGGCTCCTGTTGTCAAGGTTGATGCCGGCAAAGGCTTTACTGACAAAAAGACCGGCGGACCCGAAACCCGGGCAGTGGTCGGTGACCAGGAGGTCATTATCGATAGTCTTGGGGATATGCACCACCCGCAGCTCATACCCGGCCGCCATTGCGTTTTCATTCACGATCCTGCACGTGTCGGCGGAATCATTGCCGCCGATATAATAGAAATACCGCACATCGTGGGCCTTGAGCACCTCGAAGATCTTCGCGCAATACTCCGCATCGGGCTTGTCGCGGGTAGAAAGCATAGCCGAACCAGGGGTCCTGCCCGCCATCTCCAGGTTATGCGTGGTGGCCTGTGCGAGATCAAGGAATTCCTCCTTGACAATACCGCTTACGCCATGGAGCGCGCCATAAACGTTCTCAATGCAGTCGAATTTCCGGGCCTCGAGCACCACGCCGACAAGGCTCTGGTTGATCACCGCCGTAGGCCCGCCGCCTTGTGCAACCACTGCTTTTCCGACTAATTTACCCACCGCTCTGCTCCTTTGAAAAATGAATAATTATCGGTTTGTTTTCGAACCTTTAAAAATAGAAGATGGTAGAAGAATGCCAATACATATTTTTATGAAACGCCCCAATGCTGTTTGTTGACCGTCCGTTTTTTCTTAAAAACTGTCAGACCGAAAACTCAATGGTTAACGATAAAAAAATTAAAAACCCATTGACCCGGCAATGGATACAACGTCTGGGAATCCCGCTTGCAGCGGTTCCTATCATCTGGATTTACTGGCGCCTTGATTTTCACGCCATGATCTCCATGTTGCCGAAAGTGGCCTGGTGGACAGGGCCGATGCTCTTAATCGCGGTCATCTCCGGTATGGTACTGCAGGGACTTCGATGGTGGATCCTTCTGCATGCGTTTATTCCCGCACTCCGGCTGCGCAGAGCCCTGTCGTATCATTTCATGGCTGTCTTTTACGGAACCGCGCTGCCTTCCGGAGCCGCCCCGGATGTGATTAAAACGCTGTTCGTCGCGCAGAAAAATGAAATGGAAACAAGCTGGGCGGCTTTCTGGCTCACCCGGGCACTCGGTCTGCCGTCGCTTGCATTGCTTTCCATGTCCGGCTTTTTTGTCATGGACGCTTCATCGCTCCCGCGGGGGTGGCAGTTCGCCCTGGTCTTTTTTTACCTCGCCACCGGCGCCCTTTTCGCAATCTCCTTTTCAAAGCGTATTACGCGGCCTTTGCGTCTGCTGCTTGAAAAATTTATCCCTAAAAAAACGTTGTCGATTGTTGGGCGCATCCGCCAGAGTGTCTACTGCTACCGGAGCAGAAAGAAAGAAATCCTGCTCAGCTTTCTCGTCACTGTCGCCGTGCAGGCGTTTCTCATTATTGCCTGCAGCCTGTCGATCCGCGGGATTACCGGGACATTTCCGCTCTGGCAGTGCTTTACCTTCATCCCGATCATCGAACTCATCTCCGTCTCGTTTCCCTTTACGCCCAACGGCATGGGCGTGCGTGAAACCCTGTCCGCGGGAATGTTCTCGTACCTCCATCTGTCGAAAGAACAACTGGGAATTTATGTCATGTTCAGCCTGTTCTTCTCCCTCTTCCCCCGCCTGCTCGGAATTCCGCTGATCATTCACGGACATCTGAAAAAAAGCGCCGCCGCAGGCAACAGGCCTGACCGAAAGGAATAATAAGTTTACTTAATGAAATGCGGCCGCAACACCATCGCTTTTTAAAAAGAGAATTACTATTTTATCACTGCCATGAAAATCGCGTTTTATTCGTATGACCATGTTGAAAATCCGTACTGCGGCGGAGGAGGAGCGTACCGTGATCTCATGATTAATACCCTGCTGGCGTCGCGGCATACCATCCATTGCTACTACGGCAGGTTCCGCGGCGCGCGTGCGGCCGTTGACCGGGGCCTGCGGATCTCATTTCTCGGCTCTTCCCTGAATTATCCGGTCAGCAGAATAACCTATTCTCTCTGCGCCACGTTCCATTGTCTGTTCGTAAAAGCGGATATTATCGTCATATGCTATTCGATTTTTTCGCCGGTGCCGGCATTTGTATTACGGAAAAAAAACGTGGTCATTGAACTTTTTCACCTTGCACGATATGAACCCTTCCGTAAATATTCCGTTTTCGGCGTCCTCCCCTACCTTTTCGAAAAGTGCGCGCTGCATTTCGGTAAAAACATCATCTGCATTAACCGCCGCATGGCCGAATATATCTCCCGCAAATATAAAAACAAGAACATCGCCACCGTGTATACCGGTTTTGACAGCCGGATGCTATCAGAGCAAATAATTGATGATAAGTATATCCTGTATATGGGCAGAATTGATATCCATATGAAAGGAATCGATATCCTGATCGACGCTTTTGAAAAAACAGCACCTTCTTTCCCTCAAGTCCGGCTGATCATCGCCGGACGGGGAACACCGCACGATACTGAATGGGTCAGAAACCGGATCCGTAATTCTGCCGTCACCGGCGCCATGCTCTTCAAAGAAAACGTTTCTGACGCCGAAAAGATATCGCTCTTTCACCACGCCACGTTCGTCTGCATGCCGTCCCGCTTCGAAGGGTGGTGCATCGCCGCAATTGAGGCGGCGGCAAGCTCAAAGGCAACGATAGGAACCCGCATCATGGGGCTCGACGAATCAATCCTTGACCGTGAAACCGGCATCCTCGTCGCCCCCGACAATGCCGGTGAACTGGCCGGCGCGATGTCGCTCCTGCTCCGCGATGCTGCGCTCAGAAACCGGCTGGGCAGGAACGGGTACCGCCGGGCGCAGCAATTCACGTGGGACTCCATATCCCGGCGGCAGGAAATGTATTATTTTTCTTGTGTAAACAATGCCGGCCGTACGGACAGACCGGCAGAATAGAAAGTCGGTTTACCTCAATGGCGCATTATGCTTTTTACGCTGAAAAAAAAGTCTCCCCGCTGGGAAGCTGGATCAACCGCGTTGTTGCGGAAAAGCTCTCTCAACTGTTCCTTGCCTGTCTTCAGAAAAGGCCTTCGGCAGCAGTCCGGCCGTCAATCCTCGAAATAGGGCCCGGTCAGGGTCTTTTTGCCTCATCTCTCATGCGCGCCGCACCGGTTGATTATAAAGCGTACGAACCGGAAAAGACGCTTTTTTTCGCTTTAACAGCCAGGGGGATAAACATTGTCAATGCCATGGTGCCGCCCATTCCCGAAGATAAAGAACGATTTGAAGCGGCCGTACTTCTAAATGTCCTTGAACACATGCCGGCGATAAAGGCGGCCGAAGAATTATTGAAGGAGACGTACCGGATTCTTAAGCCCGCAGGTATTGTGTTCATCGTGGTCCCCAGCTACCTGGACTGGGGTAAACAATTTTTCAACCTTGACTATACGCACCAGACGATCATGACCGAAAGCCGGCTTCGCCAGATGCTTAACGACGCAGGATTCCGCGTGCTGCGGATGAGCTATCATTACGGTTGTTTCTTTTCGGGTATCGGAAGGATCCCCAATGCGCTCGCCCGCCTGAGCCGGCTGCTCCTGTCCGTGCTCCTGCCGCGGTCTGCCGCGCGCAGCGATAGGCTGCAGAAAATGGGGATACTCTTTGCGGAAAACATTATCTGCTGCGCGGAAAAAATGCCCTGCTGATAATCTCCCCGAATGTTTCGAAGCAATTATCCGCCACTGCCGTTTTTCCTTTTCCTCAGCAGTCCGATAGTGCACCAGTAAAGGCATAGAAATGCCAGCAGCGGGAAGGTGACCAGTTCCGCTTTTGCCAGATAGAGCGAATGAGCGCTCATCTCCACGACATGTTCTCCTTTGGGCAGAAAAACCGCCATCCAGGCAAGATCGGAACGGTTGACAGAAGCCGGTTTTCCATCAATTAAAATTTTCCATCCCGGATAATAGACTTCGGAAATTCTCAGGAATCCATCCAGCGGAACTGTTACCCTGACGATACGGTCGTTCGGCGAATAACGCTGCCACTGCGCCGAAAACAGAGCGGCAACGGCATTTGCAAGGGAATCCGGTGTCGGAGCAGGTGGTTTGCGCATCGGATCGGCGAGCAAGGCCACGGTCGTCCGATAATCGTACCCGCCGCTTTGCAGCGCCGGAACGATCCGGGAAGAATCCATGATGATAAAATTCGGGGCGAATGAAACACGCCCGAGCGCGTTCCTGTTCTCAAGCGCCAGCAGTTCTTCACCGTTGCGTACGAGCAGATATTTGACATTTGCAATATCGAGAAACGCATTTCCCTGATTTATCTGCTCCGCTTTCAGATAGGCCTCACCCTTTGGAGTAAAACCGACCAGCTTATCGAAGTAATTCCGGTCCTGCTGATCGCCTCTAAACGTCCGGTACCAGTGGAGTTCGTTATCATGAAACCCACCCACGCCTTCGAGACCGTGGATGCCTTCACCGTTCTGCGGCAGAGCGCCGGGAAGCGAAAAAACGCGGAACGGCGCCCGGGCCATCTCGTTCCTGATATTCTGGAGCGCCGGTTCGGCATAGAAATACGGCTGCGGATTTATCAGTTTGATAAACTGGGTATCGACACGGAGCACATCAATGCATCCCATCGCGAAAATGACTCCTATCGCAGCTGCCGGTTTGATTTTTTTATTAAGCACGGCGATAATGAGTCCTGCTGCAATTGCGGCAAAGAAGAACCAGAGCCAGAGCATGGGCACGAAATTGCGGGAAAAATTGGCCTCAAAAACTTGCCGTTTTTTCGTATCAAGCTCGGCAATAAACGGGAAAAATCCCACAAGCATATCCTTCATGGAAAAAATAACGGCCAGCACCGCTATTACTCCCAAGACTATGAAAAGTCTCTTTGTCAACTTGCCTTTATGTTTTCCTTCCACCCCCGACAGCTCTCCGGAAAGCATATCCTTGAGCAGCAGCAGTGACAGCAGTATGGTGCTGAACGAGAACCAGAACATGATCATGCTGCATGCCCTGAACTTCTTGACGCCGGGGACAATGGCATAGGCGATGTGAAACACCGGCGTATGCGCGCCGAGCGAATAGAGCACCGCGAATACCGCCACTCCCGCCCAGAACCAGCGCCACGGCCTCGGTTTCCAGGCTACTGCCAGTGCCGCAAGCAGAAGGACTATTCCACCGGCATATTCCGAATTAAGCTTGAAGGCATTGCCGCCCCAATAATAATCGAGGGTATTGCCGAACTCCGGAACCCACAGCGAAAAGAATTCCGGCCAGTGCAGGGACCATGAAGCGGCATAGTCAAACCCGCGGTCAACGCCGCGCACTGAAAACGCGTCCCGGATATACATGAGGGAGGGAAACAGCTGAATGAAACCGATGCCAAGACCTATTGCCACCGCAATGCAGAACAGCATGCCAAGGCGCAGCGCTCTTCTTTTCTCATGTTGTACAGCGACAGCACGCGCCACGGCTATGGCCGTATACGCAAAAAGCCCCCACAGGATAAAGTAGGTCATCTGTACATGCGAGGTGAGGAGCGAAATGCCGATGCCGAGCCCGAGAAACGTCGCGTTGCGTAACGTCGGGACATCGGCCAGCGCCTTGAGCCGCCATACGATGAACGGGAGCCAGGCGATCACGTACATTTTTCCATCGTGGCCCGGATAAATGTGGGAAAAAAACTCCGGGTTCAGCATGTAAAAAACGCCGCCGATGAACGCGAGCGGCGCCCCGACTTTGAAACCACGGCGCAGCATCAGAAAGAAAAAGAACCCTGCCAGAAAAATATGCAGGATCATCTTCAGACCGATGGCGCGGGGCACTGGAAAGAGAGCGCTGAAAACGATCGAAGGCAGATAAAGCGCATCGCCGAAAAGCGCATCAATAGTCGGCATGCCGCCAAGCCGCGGGTTGAACCAGAGCGGAAACTGGTGATGGTGCACCAGGGCCGTCCGCATGAAGACCTTTGAATCGAGTCCGCCCAGCTGGTCTGAGCTGAAAAGCATCCTGTCAGAAAAGATAAAACCAGAAAAAATAACGATGCAGATTACCGCTAAGGCAACCGTATAGATCCAGGTCTTTTGGGAATACTTCGATATAAAACTTATACCCCTTTTCTCTTCTACGGCTTTTTTTGTCTCCACGTATCCTCCATGCCTTTCTTATAAATATCGCATGACTTCGGAAAGCTCTTCGGCATCGAAATCGTCACCGGAATAGCGGCTTTTAACGATGATGCTCCGCAGGCCCTCAAGGGCTATCCGGTCCGATGGCTTATCGCCGATAACAAGTGATCTCCGCATATCAATGTTAAAATCCTTCATTGCCTGTTCTATCATGCCGGGCTTTGGTTTACGGCAGTTGCATGCAACGCGGTACTCAGGGACACTCGCTTCAGGGTGGTGGGGGCAGTAGTAGAACCCTGTGATCGCAATCCCCCGCTTTTTAAACTCACCCATCATCCATTGGTGAAGCGATTTCACGTCTTCTTCAGTAAATTTTCCTTTTGCCACGCCGGCCTGATTGGTAATAACGATCAGAAGGTACCCTTTTTCCGCAGCGGCCTTACACAGGGGAAAAGCTGCTTCATTAAAACGGATATGCTCCGGTTTATGCGGATAGCCTGTATCTTCGTTGATGATTCCGTCCCGGTCGATAAAAAGCGCTTTGCGCGGAGTGTCAGGCACAACGGATTCCGTTTCTTGATAGAGGGTACTATCATTCTGTTAAGATATCATCATTGTAACAGGGAGAAAATACAATATGACTGGAGAAGGATTGATTGTTTGACGTCAGCAGAAAGTGGACAGTTTTGTAGTGTGAAATAAGAGATGGGTTTGTCCTATATAAACAGCACGATCTCCGCAGGGTCAAGCACAGTCATCTCTGCAGATTTTTGCTTTGCAGGAACTTCTTCTGTTAGTTCAAAAACTCTTTCAGCTACTGCCGGTTCGACAGCT
>CAISVC010000598.1 GCA_903888815.1 uncultured Fibrobacterota bacterium | reverse complement strand
CAACACGGTAATTGTAGGTTTGCCCCGCTGTCAGGCCGGTCAGCCGGACTTCATGCCGCGTGCCGATGGCGACCAGTCCCTTGTAAAGGCCTTCCGTTTTGCTTCCATAATTGCCTCCCGTACCGTATTCGACTGCCGGGAAACAATTGACGTCGGTGAACCACAGCATTGTCACCGCGGTATCGGTCTGATCGATCAGATACGGCCCGTGGGTGATGGCAAGAGCGAAAATCCCGCCGTTCGAAAGCAGAAGAACCGTCGCCGCGCGCATGATCGCTTTCGCATATTTTCTCGATGTCATTATTTACCTCCTCAGATGAATTTACCGAACGGTTTTCCGGCTGAAGTATCGATGGCGCCGGCCATCCTCATCGCACCGTTTTGACCTGTACTATATAGATGCCCTTTGTTGTGCCGGCATTGCCGTCCCAATTTAGCGCCCGATCGCCGGTGATGGTTTTCATACGAAGTCGTCCCGTAAGGTCGTACACGGCAATTGATTTCAGCTTTCCTGCTATTTCTCCGGGGACAATAAACCTATTGCCTGCAACTTTAAACAGGCCGCTGGTCTTTTTATTCGGAGAAACACCCGCCATCTGCGCGTCAATCACACCCACCGGCGGCAGGGAAACATTCCAGGTATCCACCTGGCCACAGGTGTTGTTGTAAACCACAACGTTGATTTGCGCGGCGGATACCGTCACTCTGGCAATCTGGTTCTGTCCGACCACAAGCGTATGGAAGTTTCTTCCTCCGCCGGGAGTACCATGACTGTAACTGTGCGTATGACCGGAAATCCTCAGGTTGACGCCCGCGGCGTTTGCCAGGCTGTCCCAATTGGTGTTATATCCCCAATCCGGCGCGTGAACCAGCGCGATCTTTGCGTGGAAACTCGAAAGGAAAGAAGTATTCGAAAGGATATAATTCTGCCACCAGGTTTTTTCAACCAGCTTATACGCCTCGCTGCGCAGAATGCCTCCGTATTCGGCGTGACTGTCGAGCTTGTCCTCGCCCGAATCGAAGATAAGAAAATGCGCCGGCCCGTGAGAAAAAGTGTAATACCACTCGCCGCTGGTATTGGGAAAATAGCTTAAAACTTTAGGCATCAGGCTGCCTCGATATTCGTGGTTCCCCCGGACATAAACCATCTCTTTGCTTTTTGCGAACCGGCTCACGCAGGGATCTACGACGACCGAAAACACCTGCGCCGAATCGCTCAGGTTAAGATCCGTGAGAATGTCGCCGGTCAGAACGATAAAATCCGCGCTCGTCCATGTCGCGCAATTGAGGAGCGTGTTCATGCGGTTGATGTCGTCGTGAATATCATTAACGACATAAAACGTGAAGCTTGTCTTGGCTCTGTTCAGCGCGGTAAACTGGCTGCTTGCGCTCCTGATGGTATTGCCTATGGAAGGGAAATAGGGAACATAACTGGTGACTTCGGTCGACACAATGCGATAATCAAAGGTCTGCCCGGGTGTCAGGCCGGTAAGGCGGACTTCATGCCGGATGCCGACCGCAAGCTCCCCCTTGACGATATCTTCCGCTTTATTTGAAAAAGAGCCTCCCGTGCCGTATTCGACGGCGCCATAACAATTGACGTCAGTAAACCACATGACGGTTGCCGCGGTCTCGGTCTGGTCGACAAGATACGGGCCGTGGGTGACCTGCAGAGCAAAGGCCGTACTGATTGAATACGCAACCACTGCCGTACCAAACAGGAGTATTTTTTTAACTTTTATGCGTGTCATCGTAATTCCTTTCCCTTTTTCATGCATGGTTCTGCCTCCCGTTCGACCGGATCTCAATTTTTCTTACATTTATTTTAACACCACCAGTCCCTCACCGAATTTCTGATTCATATAAGACAATTTGATCCAGTCCGCCGATCGAACTTTATTTGAGATATTTATCTCGTCGATTTTCCCAT
>CAISVC010000597.1 GCA_903888815.1 uncultured Fibrobacterota bacterium | reverse complement strand
TTTGATAATGCAGAAGAGAGAGATTGAGCAGAAACTCGGCGACCGGTACGTTGCGCGGAGCGTAAAGAAGGCCGCGGGCACAGGCGATCTTGTGGCGGTGATCCTGGGTCCCAGAAGGGCGGGAAAATCGTTCTTCGGAATGCATATGATACAGTCGAAGGACTCCTTTGGTTATGTAAATTTCGACGATGAACGACTTGTCGGATTGCCGGATTACGACGAGCTCATGTCCGCCGTGGATGCATTGTACGGCAATCCGAAGGACCTGCTGTTTGACGAGATACAGAACGTAGACCGGTGGGAACTTCTGGTCAACCGGCTGCAGCGCCAGGGACGGCGGCTTGTGGTGACGGGAAGCAATGCGCACCTCTTGAGTTCCGAATATGCCACGCACCTGACCGGCCGTCATATTCCGCTGGTGCTTTTCCCGTTTTCATTCAAAGAGTACGCCGAAGCCGTAATCATGAAATCGCCGGCAACGCAGCAGGAATACAGAGAGCGGCTGCATAATTATCTGCAGGAAGGCGGTTACCCTGAGCCGCTGATGAAAAATATCGACCGGAAGAACTATCTATCCACCCTGCTTGAGTCCAGCATATATAAGGATATTGTGAAGCGTTACCGGATACGGTCCGTTAAGGGGATCGAGGACCTTGCGCGATACCTGCTGTCCAATACCGGCAGCGAGTATTCATACAGGACGCTGGCAGAGTTGACAAAATGCAAAAGCGCGCACACCGTCGAAAAATACCTGCGGTATCTGGAAGAGGCGTATCTGTTCTTTTCGCTGAAGCGATTTTCGTTCAAGGTCAGGGAACAGGCAAAGGCTAACAGGAAGATCTATTGCATTGACAACGGGTTTATCTCCTCAAGAGCTTTCGGGACGGGCGGGGGGACTGGCAGGCTGGCGGAGAACGCGGTGGCGGTCCGGCTGCGCCGGCGTGAGCTCGAAGGCGAATGCGAAGTGTATTTCTGGAAAAACGTTCAGCACCACGAGGTTGATTTCGTCGTGGTGCGGGACAGAAAGGCAGGGGAGTTAATACAGGTGTGCTGGAACATGGAGAGACCGGCGGCGAAACAGCGCGAGGTCCGGGCGCTGGTGACCGCGGGGGAGGAATTGAAATGCAGAAAATTGCTCATCGTGACGGAGAACAAGGAGGGAAGTGAAACTATCGAGTGGTTCGGGAAACAAGCGTCGGTGCAGTTTCTGCCTCTGTGGAAGTGGCTGCTGAATGAAGGATGAGATTCTATAACATTTTAAAACCCTCGTAGTATGGAAAACTTATACCCAAGGCAGAACCTTCCTTTGATATTGAAGCCCTCCTTTTTCTATAAAGTTTTATAGATTTATCGCCCCTTTCGTTAAACAGGCTCTGCAATAATAGCCAGACGATGTATTTTCCATCCGCTCTAAAAGCATAATCATTTTTCAAAAGAGGATTAAATGACCCCGTTGATTGGTCTTTTTTTAAATAGGAAAGCCGCATGACGGATATAATTTTTCCATACCACGGGGTTTACTCTTTGCATCACCAGAGGATTAAAGCTGTTTTCCTGCTTTAGAATATGGTCCCTGAGAGCGCGATTTTTATCCCGCGCGTTTTTAGCGTCAAAAAACCGCAGGATTCTCCAATGTCAATATTTGCCGGAAAATAAAAATGCTAATTTATTGAGTTGGGTGCAGAAATCCAGCCGAGTTGCCACAACCTTTGCCAAGCTAAAATTATATGCTCAGGCTTGAAAAGTATCTTTTTCCGCTCATTCCAAGCGTGCACTGCAACGACGGCATCTTTCTCGTTTTGAGCAGCAGGCTGATCTTTGCATGAGACCCAATGAACTGTCGAAAGCAGTTCCATTCCGTACGGTGTTTCAAATCCTTCGATCAGTTTGGCAACCCGCTCTAGACGCTTTAATGAATCAGGAATTGTCGATAGAAAAACTTCGGCTTGTTTAACGGCGTTAGGTAATAATTCCAGTTCCGCATCAGGTTTCTGGCTGTCACCATATCCTCGAATGTAATGGCCCTCAACGCGTTCAAGCACCTTGTTGAGATTCGATGCGAAGGGTCCATAGAGACCTTTTTCATAGTGAAGTTTTAGATTTTCTCCGGACTCCTGAAGGAAATATGCGAGTTTCTGAATTTCCAAAAGCGTTAAGCGATAGGCTAGCGCTAAATATTGATCAATGACTTTGATAAATAAAGCACGGGCTACAGTCATTCTAGCCGGCGCCGTTCTTACCACCATTGATCGCGCATCAGGCGCACCAGCTGGTTCTAAAATAAATACTTGAACGGTTGAAATATTTTCGAATGCCGAAAGAATCAAAGGCCTGACGACTTTCCAGTCAAGCCCACCATTACCGCAACCCAACGGAGGAACAGCAATCGATTGTATCCCCCGTTTTTTAACTTCTTCGATAAGTGAGGTTAAACCGCTTTGAATATCTTCTGTTATTGACTTACCCTTCCAGTGGCGCTTGGTAGGAAAATTTATGATGAATTTGGGATTAAATAGCTTGCCTGTTTCGAAAACAAACATCCTACCCGGCCCGACTTCACCGTTGTGGCAAGCCCTTTCGTAAGCCTTGTAGTTTTCTGGAAAAGCCTGCTTGAATTGCAGCGCTATACCTTTCCCCATAATGCCGACGCAATTGACGGTATTTACCAATGCTTCGGCATCTGTCTTGATTATATTGCCTTTTATTTCCTGTATCATTGGTTTGCCTTCTATTACTGAAAATAATACCATTCCGCATGTACAGAAACAGGTATTCGTAGATTCCTCGGAAACCGGGCTAATTCACCTTGAACATGTTCTTTAATTACTTCGTTTATCACTCCGATTTCTTGTATTAACGCCCAATCGCAAAACCCATGTACAAGAAATTCAGCCTGTTTTCTCCGCTGCCGATCGAGATCGTTCAATGTACTAAACCAATATCTTTCGTAAACTGTTCCCCAATCAACCCTATCAAGAAACCTGAGGTCGTTAAACCACTCCGAATAAGATGCTGCTCCGTGACCCTCGGTAAAAACAAATAACGCGCCGCTTTCCGCAACATTCTGACATGTAGACACGAGATAAATCAGCGGTTCCTGTCCTTCGTTGTACCCTGCAACTCGCCCGGTTTTCAGATTAAGAAGCATGGGAGAGCGGTAGCCGAAATAAAAAGGGACATAATCATGCACCGTTCCACCTGGCGCACAAGGCACCTGCGTCTCACTCCGGCGTTGTTGGACTTCGGTATTGTGAATACAACGATAGTGATGGCCGTCGTCCGGGCAACGGTTTGGTGCATAAATGCCACGACGCGCAAGACAGCTCGCCAGATTACTTATATGCGTCAGCCGAAAGATGGGGGTTGGAATTGGGACGTTCATAGGGGTGTAAGGAATATACGTTTCAGAATACAGGAGGGGAAGGCAGAACAGCCATCAATAACAACCACCTATTGCCGAGCCTGCTGAATTCTCCAATGTCCATATTTACCCTGCCGTGTAATCAAAATACCGTTATTTCGGCATTTTTACAAGCAGCTACAATATATAGTGTATGCAAAACAGCGGAAATTGGCGTTTTTTGCGAAATTTGGGCAGTTTAACGGTAGTTTATTGGTGGTTTATGCGTGGTTTTTACGTGGTTTAAGGCAGGTTTCAGCGTGGTTTTCAACAACAAAAAGTCTATTTTTTCCTTAACTCATTCAGCTTGACCCACTCCCCCGGCGCGCGTTCATATTTCCAGAATGTCCAGCCGTTTTCCGTTTCTCTTTTGCAAGCCGCAGCTGCGGCCAAGGAAGGTGAATTATATTTTTTTCCGCGGAAGCTTATACGACCGTCCTTCAGCACCCGCGCTTTAATTTTCTTTCCCTTAAATCTGCATTTCAGCTTTCGTGGATAATTTTTATAATGTGCCAAAATCGGCTTTCCTTCTTCTTCCTGAAGGTTTTCATCATCATCGTCATGGTGGCCCATTATTGAATTGCGCTCCAAATCTTGTTTTTCCTTAATATCATTATCCAATCTCCATTTGAGACTTTCTGCATTAATAAATTTACCCTTTTGTTTATTTCCTTCAGGTTTTACCACTCGAAGGATCAAGGATTCCAGCTCTTTCATGTGCGTATCGCCGAGCGTCAAGTAAACACTGAAACGGTCCCAGGATTTCCCATGCCGGTCGCGCAGGTGTCTTCTGAGCCGTGACCGAAGATTTGACGCAAGTCCAACATAATAAAGGCTCCCATTTCGATAGAGTGCGTAGATGCCTTTCCTGCGTCCGACATAATTCCTGATAATCCCCTGATATTTTTTT
>CAISVC010000596.1 GCA_903888815.1 uncultured Fibrobacterota bacterium | reverse complement strand
GTCAGATCGAAACCAAGGCTTTGAGCAAGCTGAAACACCCGAGCCGTGCCCGTCAGCTTCTGGCATGGCGCGAAGAACGGAGCGAGGCGTTCGGCACCGAAGAACCGGTATAATTTTATAGTGTTTGATTTTTCATACCCAGATATCTTTCACCATCTTTCAGGGGGCAGTGCGCTATGGCCTCTAAAGCTGAAGACCTCACCATCAATTACGAAGAAGACGGCGTCCTCATCGTCAAGGAACTCGACAAAGTACTGCTTTCCAAAGGCGCCTGGGCCACCGTTCTCTTCAAGTACGTGCAGTGGGACCGTGCAAAAAACGATTACGGCCCCGAACGCTACTCCATCCGGCGTTACCAGAAGGTGGATGACGAGTACCGGCAGAAGGCGAAGTTTACCATTTCGAGCAGGGAGCAGGGCCAGAAATTGATTGAAGCGCTCCAGAAATGGGTGGTACCATAATACTATCAGAATACATTTCTGGTTAGGATGGGAGACGTCTCGTGGAGAAGGAGCGTCTGCAAGCCAATCTGACGCATGTGCTTGAGCGGATTGAACGAGCATGTGCAAGAGGGGGAAGGCCGCGGAATTCTGTAAGGCTGGTTGCAGTAACTAAAACGCATCCTGTCGAAACGATTCAGGCGCTCATTGACATGGGTGTATGCGAGATCGGCGAAAACCGGGTACAGGAAATAGAGGAAAAGGCGCCGCTGCTGAAGGGGCGTTTCTCGCTGCACATGGTAGGCCATCTGCAGACCAACAAGGTCGGCCATGCGCTGCTGTATGTCAAATGGATTCAGTCAATTGACCGGGAAAAACTGGTTTCGCGTATAGAATTCTGCCATAAGGGACCGGACAGGGTCAAAGCGCTCGTCGAGGTCAACACCTCGGGAGAGGCGTCAAAATCAGGGTGCCTGCCGCAGGAGTGCAGGACACTCTGCGAACGGGTGGCGGGAAGCGCTGCGCTTGAATTCTGCGGTCTCATGACCAGCGGCCCTCTTAACGGCAGCGAAAAGGAAGTACGGGAAAGTTTTGCTCTTTTACGGCAACTGGGTGAAACATGTCATGGCCTTGCTCCCGCACTGGAGCTTTCCATGGGCATGTCCGGCGATTTTGAGTGGGCGATCGAAGAGGGCTCCACCATGATCCGCGCGGGCACCGCTCTTCTGGGAGAACGCCGGTAACGATAGAAGAAAAAAGGAGGGTGTATGCACATAACACCTCTGGATATAAGAAAACAGCCGTTCCGACGCACCTTCCACGGGTTCGATTCGGATGCAGTCAACAGCTTTCTTGAAATGGTGGCGAATGAATTCGAGGAACTGGTCCGCCAGAACAGCGAATACGCCACCCGCATCAAGCTGCTCGAGGAAAAGTGCGAGGGTTATGCGAAGATCGAGCGGATGCTCAATGAAACCCTGCTCACGGCGCAGAAAATAACCGACGAATCCCGCGTGAACGCGCAGAGAGAAGCGGAACTCATCATCAAGGACGCGACCGTGCGGGCTGGACAGCAGGAGAACGAGATCCGGCAGCGCGCCATGCGGATTGAAAACGACCTGGCGTCGATTAAAAACCAGCGCGACACGTTCCTTGCGCGTTTCAAGGGACTGCTCACCACGCAGCTCAACCTGCTCGGCGTCATCAGCGGCGATCTGCAGGAGGATGTTGACGATAAAGAAATAACGAAGGTTGCAGAGCTTACCGATGCAAACGACGCTGAGGAAACCGATATTACGGATGCAGCGCGCCCATCGGTCTCCTGAGACGGCGGCTGATCATGAGCGATAGCCGGCTTGAAATACGCCTCAAGCCCCGTGCCAAAAACGACCGGATCAGCGTGAATGGAGGCGGCCGGATCGACATCACGGTGACCTCGCCGCCTATCGACGAACGTGCGAACCGTCATTGCATCACGCTGCTTGCCGAATATCTCGGGGTCCCGAAATCTTCACTTTCGATTATTCGCGGCGAACACAGCAGGAACAAAGTAGTGGCGGTTGCTGGTTTGACAAAAGAAGAGGCATCGCGGAGGCTGACCGCAGGCATCGCTTAAAAAAGCAGACACAGTATATACAACAAGACCGAAGGAATACCTATGCCATCCATGTATGACATGATTCAGGAAGCAAAGAATGGTATTGAGAAAAAATGTTCCCTTACCCCGGATATCGGCATAATTCTCGGTACCGGACTCGGCAGGCTTGCAGACGTCATCGACAAGGCAGCGGCCATCCCCTACGAAGAGATCCCGCATTTCCCCCTTTCGACCGTTGAACAGCATGCCGGGAAACTCATCCTCGGAACGCTCTCCGGTAAAAACGTGATGGCCATGCAGGGCCGCTTCCACTTTTATGAAGGCTACACGCTGCAACAGATTGTGTTCCCGGTGCAGGTCATGAAATTCATGAAGGTTAAAACGCTCATCGTCTCGAACGCCTGCGGCGGCCTCAACCCCCTCTATCAGCCGGGCACCATAATGGTGATCATCGACCATATCAACCTGCTGCCGGGCAACCCGCTCATCGGTTCGAACGACCACCGCATCGGTCCCCGCTATCCCGATATGTCGGAGCCATATTCAAAAAAGCTTATCGATCTTGTCAGTAAAGCAGCGCTTGAGAACCGTATCAGAATCGAATTCGGCGTGTATGCGGCCATGGCCGGACCGTCGCTCGAAACGCGCGCCGAATACCGGATGCTGCGGCTCCTCGGCGCCGATGCGATCGGGATGAGTACGGTTCCTGAAGTGATCGCCGCCGCACACGCCGGATTATCGGTGCTGGGCCTGTCGGTTGTTACGGACGCGTGCCTGCCCGATGCCCTCGAACCCGCCGACATCAGAAAAATCATCGAAACGGCGAACAAGGCGGAACCGCTGCTTGTCGCGCTTATACAGAAAACACTCGCACTGCTATGAAATCCGAAGCCTTCGCACCGGTAAAAAGTACGGTCAGCTTTCCGGCCGTCGAGGAGGAAATCCTCCGTTTCTGGAAAGAACACGGCACTTTCAAAAGCAGCCTTGACAAAACAGCAAAGAACGAGGCGTTTGTCTTTTACGACGGCCCGCCGTTCGCCACCGGCCTCCCCCACTACGGGCATCTCCTGGCCGGAACGCTCAAGGACATCATTCCCCGCTACTGGACCATGCGCGGGTATTATGTCGCGAGGCGGTTCGGGTGGGACTGTCACGGACTGCCGGTCGAAAATGAGATGGAGAAGGAGTTCAAGGTCTCAGGCAAGCGCCAGATCGAGAAACTGGGAATTCACTTTTTCAACGAAGCGTGCCGCTCCATCGTGCTGCGCTATACCGGCCAGTGGGAAGCCATCGTGAACCGCATGGGCCGCTGGGTTGATTTTGTCAACCAGTACCGCACCATGGACCCGCCGTATATGGAAAGCATCTGGTGGGTTTTCAGACAGATCTGGGAGAAAAACCTTATTTACCGGGGATTCAGAGTCCAGCCCTACTGTCCGCGCTGCGCCACCCCGCTCTCGAACTTTGAGATGAACGAAGGCTATAAGGAGGTAAGCGGGCCGTCCATCACGGTCGCCTTCCCTCTCGCCGGCAATGAAAAAATGAAATTCCTCGTGTGGACGACCACACCCTGGACGTTGCCGTCCAACGTGGCGCTCGCGGTCGGCCCCGATATCCGTTATGTAAAGGTACAGGACGGCGATGATATCTTTATCCTTGCAAAAGACAGGCTGCAAGCCTACTATAAAAACGAATCGGGCT
>CAISVC010000595.1 GCA_903888815.1 uncultured Fibrobacterota bacterium | reverse complement strand
TTCAGGCTTGGTTACGCACCGCCCGGATGGTCATCGCTCATCACGTTTGCCGAAGGCAAAGCTATCCCGGCCGACGCACTGGTCACCTGCGGCCTTGCGATCAGAAAAGAAGACGGCTCGACCTACGACCGGTTCCGCGACCGCATCATGTTCTCGCTTTTTGACCTCTCCGGCCGCGTGGTCGGATTTGCCGGAAGGGGCCGCGACAAGGAGGCCGCGCCCAAGTATCTGAATTCGCCCGAAACACTTCTGTACCGGAAAAAGGAATTCCTCTACGGCCTTAATATTACTCGTCAATATATCAAAGAGGAGAAATACGCCCTTGTCGTCGAAGGATACATGGATTTTCTGACCCTGTATCAGGCCGGCATCCGCAACGTCGTGGCGACGTCCGGCACCGCCATGACCCCGGAGCATGCACATCTTCTCAAACGCTTCACGTCGCGCGTGGTGCTCGTGTTCGACGGCGACGAGGCGGGGCAGACCGCCGCGGAGCGCGGCGTATTCACGCTTGCGCCCTTTGATCTCGATGTTTCAATCCTCGTGCTGCCTGCCGAGGAGGACCCCGACTCTTTTGTGAAAAAGCATGGCCCTGATCCTTTCCGCGCTATGATCGCAAAAGCAAAGACCGCGAACGAATTTATCATCGATAAAACCATTTCCGCGCACGGCGGCAAGACGCCCCGCGGCCAGAAAGCGGTGATCGCAGCGCTGGCACCGCTCCTGCAGTCAACGGGCGACGCACTTGTAAAATCCCGCTTCAAAAAAGACCTGGCGGAGCGGCTGGGCATGGATGAAAAGGCGGTATACCAGCTTCTCCGCGCCAACACCGCAGTCAGCAGAAATCCCGGTTTATCCGTAAGCAGCGACGAAGTGTACCTTCGGTCGCTCGAAGGAAGCTTTCTTTATCTTCTTATGACGAAACCCGGACTCATTGCCGAAGCGCGTCAATATGTTGCGCCTGAGACACTTACGGATGGCATATCCGGTGATATATATTCATTGATTCTGGAACTTTACGATGAACAGAGGAATCTCGGCGGCATCATTGATCGTACAACCGACGGAGAGATACAGCGCCTTATTTCTCGCATGCTTGTCAAACCGGCGTTCGAAGAGAATATCCACGAAGAACTGGTACAGAAAATCATTCATCTCAGGCGAAAATTTCTCAAATCACGGATTCGTGCCAATAGAATTCGTTTAAAGTCGGAAAACGACGATTCCTCGATCAACGAACTGGTCCATCAGATAAACGACGATATTAAGCAGCTCAGAGATCTAGACGAGGGAGAATGATCAGAAAAAAAGAGCAGGAGCAGCAGTCCCCACAGCAGATCGACCGTGCGCGGATGCGGCTGTGTAAGCTCTCTGCACTCCAGGGTTTTGTCACCGAAGCGCAGATTGAAGAAGTGGCGCAGACCCCTGCCGAACGGGTACGGGTCCAGAAGATTCTGGAGGACGAAAACATCAGGATAAATTCCTTTGTCAAGGAAAAGGCGCAGCCGCTCTACGAGCGCCGCATACGCAGGATGATCGCCACGCGCAGGCATCCGCGCTATACCGACCCGACATGGGTATACCTCAATACGGTAGGCCGGGTACCGCTCCTTTCCCGCGGCGAAGAAATGGAATACGCCATGCAGATGGAGTACGCTCAGGGAAAACTTTTCGACATGGCGTTCCGCTCTTCAACCGCACTCGAAAGTCTTTACCGCATCGCCGAGGAACTCCGGAGCAACAAACTGGAATACATTGACGTCCTGCAGGTGGAAGAAGAAGAAATACAGGGCAAGGAGGGAATCGAAAAACTGCGCAGCGAATTTTTAAAATTCTCGTCCCTCATAAAACGCAAAACGGCCGCGATTGCGAATCTCGAAGAAGCGGTCGCTGAAAAAAGCGACAAAAGTGAAGTCGCGGCCCAGAAAAACAGGATCGTTGAGTTACAGGATGAAATCGTGAGTCTGTGCCGGCAGCTCAAGCTCAACTCAAAACAGATGGAACTCATTCTCGACCAGTTCAAACAGTTCCTTAAAGAGAACGAAAAAACCGAAAAACTCGAAGAATTCAAGCACTGGGAAGAGATGCGCAACCAGGCCAAATACGCCATTATCGAGGCGAACGTACGGCTCGTGGTCTCAATCGCCAAGAAGTATATCATGCGCGGCATGGAAATCATCGATCTGATTCAGGAAGGCAACCGCGGGCTCATCAAGGCCGTCGAAAATTTCGATTACCGCAAGGGTTACAAGTTCAGCACCTATGCCACCTGGTGGATCCGGCAGGCGATCTCGCGCGCCATCAACGATAAATCAAAAGCCATCCGCATCCCGGCCAACACGCTCGACCTTGTCAACAAGACAGTGCGTCTGTGTAAAAAATGGGTCATGGAGTACGGCTACGAACCGAGTCACGAAGAGCTTGCGGAGGCGCTCGACACTTCGGTCAGCAAGGTGCAGATGGCGCTTGAATACTCTCTGGAGCCGATTTCGCTCGATATGGAAATCGGCAGTGAGGGCAACACCACGGTCGGGGAATACATTGAGGACACCACCGCCGAGGACCCGTCGCAGCGCATATCGATCATCCATCTGCGCGAACAGATCAAACAGGTGCTCGACTCGCTTGCCCCCAAGGAGCGGGAGATCGTCGTCATGCGGTTCGGGCTTGATGACGGAAGAATCAAGACGCTCAAGGAAATCGGGGAATGTTTCAATATTTCGCGCGAACGGGTCCGTCAGATCGAAAC
>CAISVC010000594.1 GCA_903888815.1 uncultured Fibrobacterota bacterium | reverse complement strand
CGCTGCTTGCGCTCGCTTCCAGTTCACTTATCTGCTGCCCCACCAGGATATAATGGGCATTCGCTACGGCCTTTTCCTGCTGTGTCGATGCACTGTTCTGTATAATCAGCATATCTGCGGATTGAAGCGCTCGAAGCTGCTCAATCGTTTTCTTTTTATACACGGCCATCATTGTAGCGGCGTTATCTATTTCCGCTTCATAGGCGGGGTGCTTGAACATTGCATCGACCGCTTTTCGTTTCGCATTCCTCGCGTTCACATAATCATCAATCGTCGCTATGCTTTTAATGTAATCCGCCGAAGCAAAAATCGTGTTTTGCTCAAGGCAATTAAACGCCTCTATTGCCATATATTTATGGTAATTCATCGAGAAATTGAAATTGTCAATTCCGGCCTGCCACGTATCCATGTCATAAGGATTTATATCCTTCAGGTATTGAATGTCTTCATACAGTTTTTTGATATTACCGGTGGTTCGCTCCCAATCCGACTTCGCATTCCTGACGCTGCTTATAAGCCTGTTCGTGACCCGGACGAATTGAGAGACTTTTTCATACACATTGACGCAGTTTACTACGAAACCGACCTCGGTCAGCGTCGGAATGAAATTCCCGATATACCCGAGTAACTTTGATTCCCGCGCATCGATGCCCACGGCAACCACGCAAAGTATGATGATCGCTTTTCTCACTGTGCGCTGCCATTCGCAAGATTTTCAAAATATTGACTGAGGGGTTCATCGAATATCCTGTCTTGCCGCAACAGAAGAGCGCAGTTCTCCCAATTATCCGTAGAAGGGTTCTTGCCCGCTGTTTTAAACTTCTCCGGTCCTTCGCTTACCACCATTTTCATGTATCGGGAATACGATATCCACGACTTCGCTTCCGCTTCGGTGATATAGAGCGCAAGCGCCATGTTCCTTGTCCCGTTATTAATCACCTTCAGTCTCTGGTTCGCTATGATGTTGTACGTCGATCTCGTGATATTGCTGAGGTACATCTGGTCGCTTTCGGTTTTCTGCGTTTTGTTCGCCAGCGCCTGGGCTTCCCCGTTAGTCCTGTCGATGAGGTCCGTCGTGTTCGCCCCCGTCTGCCTGATCGATCCGTTCAGTTCCTCGTATGCAATCCGTATGACGGGATTTAACGGCCCGTAATTTCCATGCGTCAAACTGTCCGTCTCAATACAAAGGGCGTGTACCCCGGAGGTGAAATCCCCGAGGGCGTACTTCATTTCATTGAGATTATAATCAAGGTCCGCGAAATTGCTCATCGGCAGCAATTGAGATATGTTGGTCAGCCTTATTTTGGTCAGATCAAGGTTTTTATAATAGTCCGCGATTGAATGGACGCTGTATAAAACCCCGTCCCAGGCGCTTCCTATTTGCATATAGGTGTCCCGTATTTTTTTCAGCACATCCATTGTCCGCCGCCAGAGCTTAAACCCTTCGTACGTTTCCTGTGCAAGCTTATACACCATTGATTGCGCGAGTCGGTTTTCTATCCTTTTGGAAGATTCGTATATCACCCCGCTTGCCACTCCGACGACATTTTGCTGGTGCGTCGCGAGATAGTACATGGTCTTCATGACGAGGTTATATGCTTCCGCAACAATGATTTTTCTTGCTATTTCGCGCATGGCCTGCGCTTTCTCAAATTCCTCCTTGTTCCTGTCCGCGATGTCCGCCTGATCGGTCCGGTAATCCTGGGAATTCTTGTCGTAGTAAGTGTTCTGCGTTTGAAGCAGCGCCGTACCCCCTACGGTCACGGTATTGTTGTAAACCGTTCCGTTGAACTCATAGTTGGGCGGCGGCATCCCTCCCTCGTCCTCTCCCACCCATAATGTGCTTGTTAAGGTCAGATTCCCTACCGTTACTTTTCTTCCCCATTTGTCTTTTGCGAGTATGTAGTACTCCCACTGCACATACCAGTCCTTGTTGTTGTAATAACCGGTCGCGCGGTTTATCGGGTCTACCCAGTTCCCCTCGTACCTCTTGTATTCGGGCAGATTGTTCTTGCTGTCCGTCCGACGGCCGTGGTCCATCGCTATGAGACGGAACGGCCCAACCCCCGCGCCGGTATTGTCGTCGAAGCAGGTGAATGTTTTGTAATCTTCGTAGGGGTCGTAGTTCGAAAACGGGTTCGCTATATACCACGCACTGTCAAGGTACTCTTTGTTTGTCACCGTTACTTCGATGTCTCCTCCATACGGCCATTTTTTCTTCCACGCGGAGCCTGTCTGCACGTAGTTCCAGTCCGTTTCCCTTCCCTTCCGCGCGTAATAATAATCGTAGACGTTTTTTATCTCATCGAGACAGTGCTTCATTTTATCGGTGATGTTTATTTCCGCAATGTGCCAGCCGCTTTCCCAT
>CAISVC010000593.1 GCA_903888815.1 uncultured Fibrobacterota bacterium | reverse complement strand
TCTTATCCCGCCTCCGGCGGGATCCTCAAAATCGTTCCCACTCACAAAAATAGTTCGTGGACGATTTCGGGATAAGTAAAAGATTTTCCGGCTTCTTTGGTTTAGGGAGTTAAGGCAACCGGTGTAGAGTCCATCTCATAGATGGACGACCATTGGCTTTCGTCCGACATAGTGTCGGACTCTACAGTGTCCACAAAAAAAGCCCGCGTTCAACGGGCTTTTGTGTTTACTAATCATTTATTTTAAAATTACTTTGCTTCTTCAAATTCTCCGGTCTTCCGGTTCTTTTTCACATTGTTCCACATAAAACAACGTCCATTCATGACGACATAAACGCCGCGCGAAAGAGTTTGTGCAAATGCGAGTGCGCTGCCTAAATTAAAAAGGCCATCTGAACTGCCAAATTTGTATGGAACCATTGCACCGGTAAGCACAATGGTTTTCTCAAGATCTGCCTGGCCAAGAGCGTTTGCGGTTTTTTCCATTGTGTCTGTACCGTGTGTAATAACGATGCGATCTTCCTTGCATTTCCGACTTTGCTCAATAATAATCTGACGATCTGCATCTGTCATTTCCAGGCTATCAGGGATCAAAGCCAGCGATGGATACGCGTTCACGTCGCCGGTGGGTTCGTTCCAGCCCAACGCCTTCGGGCTTTACGACATGCACGGAAGTGCCTGGCAGTGGTGCGCGGATTGGTACGGGGAGAAATACTATGCCGCGTCTCCCGCGGACGACCCAACCGGCCCGGATTCCGGCAATGGCCGTGTCCATCGCGGCGGTTCCTGGTTCACCGGGCCGGGCGACGCCCGTTCCGCCGGTCGCAGCGGGGCCACGCCGGACCACCGGGGCAACGGCACTGGCTTCCGCGTCTTGCTGGCTCCGGCGGACAAGTGATCGCGCCAAGCCGGAGTTTGACCGATCCGGTTCGGGAGAATATAGTCTGTGAAAAACCATAGGAGATAATCATGAAACTGCGAACTCTGTTTTGCCCCATTCTCATCAGCTCTCTCGCCCTCGTTGGGTGTCAGGTAACAAGCAGTCCAGTCTCAACCTCCTCTGCTTCGGAAATCCCGCACTTGCAGAAGCACGGGACAGCCACCCAACTGATCGTGGACGGCAAGCCGTTCCTGGCTTTGTCCGGAGAATTGAGTAACAGCACGGCCACCAGCATCGAGTACATGAAGGCGGTATGGCCGCGGCTCGTCGCGCAGGATAAACTCAACACCGTCCTGGCCGGCGTTTCCTGGAACCAGATCGAACCCCAGGAAGGCAAGTTCGACTTCCGTGTGCTCGACGGGGTGATCGAGGGCGCCCGGAAGAACAACGTGCGTCTGGGGCTTCTATGGTTCGGAACCTGGAAGAACAGCATGTCCTGCTACGCACCCGACTGGGTGAAGAAGGACTTCGAGCGGTTCCCACGCGCCTGGGGCAATGCGAACACGAGCATCGAACTGCTCACCCCCCTGAGCGATGCCAACCGGGATGCCGATGCTCGCGCCTTTGCGGCCCTGATGCGGCATGTCAAGGAAGTGGATGGTCGGCAGCACACGGTCATCATGGTTCAGGTGGAAAACGAAGTGGGAACGCATTATGACACGCGAGATCGTTCCCCCCTGGCCAACAAGGTCTACGCCGGGCCGGTGCCCAAGGAGCTGATGGACTACC
>CAISVC010000592.1 GCA_903888815.1 uncultured Fibrobacterota bacterium | reverse complement strand
TGCTTTTCAATATTTTTTGCATTGACCGTGAGTGATCGCAGCACCTGTGTAAAAACCCCTATCGTCATTTCAATTTGCGTCACGCTGTCGAAAAGCGGCTCTTTGTCTTCCTGAAGATCTCTGTAGTAGGCCAGCCCCACGCCTTTAAGGGTGGCCCCGAGCCGGGCGTAATTGCCTAAAAAGCGGCCGCTTTTTCCCCGGATGAGTTCGAGTGAGTCGGGATTTTTCTTCTGCGGCATCATGCTGGAACCGCTCGACCAGGCGTCGTCGGGCTCGATAAAGCCGAACTCCCTGGACGACCAGATGATGAGGTCTTCCGCATAACGGCTCAGATTGATTCCGATCGAGGCTATGCATGCCAGCGTCTCGAGCAGGAAATCCCGTGCGGCAACCGCGTCGATGCTGTTCGGCGCAGCGGCGGCGAAGCCGAGTTCGCGGGCGAGCCGTTTACGGTCGACATTGAAACCGCTGCCTGCGGCGGCGCCGGCGCCGAGAGGACAGAGGTCGCTCATAAGGAGCGCATGAGCAATGCGGCTTTTTTCCCGTTCGAGCAGGAAAAAGAGGGAGAGCCAGTAGTGCGCGAGCAGTATGGGCTGCGCCTGCTGCAGGTGCGTATACGCGGGCATGATGACCGCGAGGTCCTTTTGCGCACGGTCGATAAGCGTTTTCTGCAGGAGGGAGAGCGCGTTCGCGATTCTCGCAAGCGCCTTTTTGACAAAGAGGCGGACATCAGTCGCCACCTGGTCGTTCCGCGAGCGCCCCGTGTGGAGCTTGGCGCCGGCCTCGCCGGTCCGCTTTGTGAGCAGGCGCTCCACGGCCATGTGGATGTCTTCATCAGAGGAAAGAAAGGAGATCCTGCCGTTATTAAAATCTGCGGCAATGGAGCGCAGTCCCGCTTCTATTTTCGCACACTCCCGTCCGGATAGAACGCCGATCCGCTTTAACGCATGCGCCCAGGCGAGCGAGCCTGCAATATCCTCCTCGATAAGCGCCTTATCGAACGGAAGCGAATTCGCGAAGGCATCCATACGGCGGTCGGTCGACTTTTTGAAACGTCCGTCCCACATTTTCATAGGGCTATCCCCCTGACCTTCATCTGAAGTGTTTTTTTGCCGTTCCATTCGTTTTCATCAAGATAAAAGGCCAGCGACAAGGCAGGCGCGCGGCAGAGCTCGTCAAGCCGGTCGCCGAAATTAAAGCCGATCGCGTCCATGGCCTGTCCGTCGCCCGAGACCATGAGTTTCAAATGGTTGTTGCCGACGATGCGGGGCATATACCGGTAGTGGAGATTCCTGCAGTACAGTACCGGCCGCGTGTTGCCGGGCCCGAACGGTTCCATCGCCTTGATAAAAGCATAGAGTTCCGGCGTAACGGCCGAGAGCGGCAACTCGGCGTCGGCCTGTACGACCGGCGTCAGGTCCTGCGGCCCGAGACGGGCGCGGACCACCTCGTTGAATCGCGATCTGAACGCGGAAAGCGATGCGCTCCTCATGTTTATTCCGGCCGCAGCGGCATGGCCCCCGAAGGTCTCGAGGAGGCCGGCACATTCGCGGAGCGCATTGAGGAGATGA
This sequence comes from uncultured Fibrobacterota bacterium, assembly GCA_903888815.1. GTDB lineage: Bacteria > Fibrobacterota > Chitinivibrionia > Chitinivibrionales > Chitinispirillaceae > BOG-1184. The sequence continues at coordinate 4,678 of CAISVC010000592.1, read as the reverse complement.
AAGCCGGGAATGCTCCGGCCCGATCCGCGCGCACTGCCGTCGTTCCTCATTGAAAAAAGAATGGCGGGCCGGTGGAATTTTTCCGCGAGCCTGGACGCGACAATACCGATCACACCGGCGTGCCAGTTGCTGTTGCCGATGACGATTGCGAAATCTTTCTCCGGATCACCGTGCTGCAGCACCCACTCGTTCGCCTCTTCCCATACGCCTGCATCGATGGAGCGGCGTTCAAAATTCACGTTACGCAGTTCTTTTGCATACGCCTCCGCCGTCTCTTCATTGTCGGTGAGCAGGAGTTCGACCGCCCTGCGGGGATCGCCGAGCCTTCCGGCCGCATTGATGCAGGGAGCAAGCTGGAACCCCACTTCGTTTGTTGACAGCGGCTTATCGCCGAGGCACTGAAGACGGATCAGCGCGGCCAGGCCGATATTTTCCGTGCGGCGCAGACGCTCAAAACCGAAGCGGGTGATGATCCGGTTTTCGCCGAGTAAAGGGACGATATCTGCGGCGGTGCCGAGGGCGGCCAGGTCGAGGTATGGTTCCCAGAGCGCATTGCCGCGTCCGGTTATTGCCCCGAGCGCCTGACACAGCTTTAAAACGACGCCGACTCCGGCAAGATCTTTGTCAGGATAGGGATTTCCCGTCAATTTAGGATTGAGCAGCGCAACCGCGGCCGGCAGCGACGCTCCGGGTTCGTGGTGGTCCGTGACGATCGTGTCAATGCCGAGCGTCCGGCCGAGCGCGACCTCTTCGTCTGCCGTGATGCCGCAGTCGACCGTGATCAGGAGCTGTGCGCCGTTCCCGGCGATCTGCCGGACGCCGCCTGCCGAGACGCCGTACCCTTCCGTCAATCGATTGGGCAGGTAGTAGCCGCACGAAGCGCCGAGCGTCCGCAGCACGCGTATGAGTATGGCCGTACCGGTGATGCCGTCCACGTCGTAATCGCCGTACACGGTGATTTTTTCTTTTCCGGAAACCGCTGCCAGAATTCGTGGCACAGCTTTTTCCATGCCGCGCATGCAAAACGGATCGTGGAAGTTGCGGAAAGAGGGCGAGAAAAAACGCCGGCAGACGTCGGCATCGGTGATATTGCGGCCGATAAGAATGCGCGCCGCGGTCTGGAGAATGCCGAGCTCTTCAGCCAGCTTCCTGACAGCCGCATCGTCAACGGCGCGTACGCTGATCCGCTCCCGCGCGCCGGCGAACGGATTCATGAAACCCTGGCCCCGGAAGCCATGGGGTTCTCAGGCGTCAGAAGGACAAATTTCCCGTCCGGTCCTTCCGCGGTCAGGAGCATGCCTTCGGATTTCTGGCCCATGAGCATGGCTGGTTTCAGGTTTGCAACCACGATGACGAGCTTTCCGGCGAGCTGATCCGGCGAATAATGTTCGGCAATGCCGGCAAGTATCTGGCGATGCTCGCTTCCGATCTCAACCTGCAGCTTGACGAGCTTTTTTGATTTCTCTATCTTTTCCGCGGAGAGAATGCGCGCCACCCGCAGGTCGACGTCTTTGAACGCGGCAATATCAATCATGCCGTCATCGGCTGAGGCTTCCGCTTTTGCAGCCAGCGAAGCGGTGCTCGCGAAGAGCGGGGCAATATCCTCATCGGTCAGGGGAATCACAAGTTTTTCAGTGACTAAGAGCGGTTTGCCTGAGAGGGAGAAACGGTAGTCATTCCAGGAAAACCGGGCGCCGAGCTGCCGCTCCACGCTGCCGCAGATCTCCGGAACAATAGGCTTCAGAAACACGGCGATCGCCTTGATCAGGTTGACGCAGGTGACCATAATCGATGCGGCTCCGGCCGGATCGGTTTTTACGAGCTCCCAGGGCTTGTTGTCCTGGTAATATTTGTTTCCCCTGTTGCCGAGAGCGTGCACGCGCTCCACGACCGATTTGTATTCGGCCGCCTCGTAACAGCGTTCGATCTCTGCCGCCGCAGATTCTACCTCACGGGCGATTGTTTCGTCCCATGGTGCTTCCGGGATTTTTTTGTCGAAGTAGCGTTCGCAGAAGACGAATGTCCGGTGGTGCAGATTGCCGAAGTTGTTCGCGAGCGTGGTATTGACCCGCTTCGTGAATTCGTCCGGGCTGAAATCGATGTCTGCGGTGTTCGGCGCGAGTTTTGCCCCGAAGAAGAAGCGCAGATATTCGGGAGCCTGCGGATGTTTGACTTTGGAAAGAAAATCCCTGGCGAGGATGAACGTTCCCCGCGATTTCGACATTTTTTCTCCGCCGATGTTCAGGAATCCGTGCACAAAAATGGTCGACGGCAGATTGAAATTCGAGTTTTTAAGCATCACGGGCCAGAAGAGGGCGTGAAAATAGACGATGTCCTTGCCGATGAAATGAACGATCCTGGTGCCGCTTCCGGGCGACCAGTACTCCTCGACCCTGCGGCCGTTATCCTTGCACCACCGGTCAGTTGACGAAAGGTATCCTATCGGTGCGTCGAGCCACACATAGAAGAATTTATTCTCGGTGCCCGGGATCCTGAAGCCGAAATACGGCCCGTCGCGCGAAACGCACCACTCGCGCAGGCCTTCGTTGATCCAGGTGGTCACGAAGTTGCGCATGTCGTCCTGCAGCACGCCGGGCCTGGCAATAAAGTCGCGGAGGAACTGCTCGCATTTAGAAAGCTGCACGTAGAAGTGCTTCGACTGTCTCATGACCGGCTGCCTGCCGCACACGACGCAGTGCGGGTCGCCGAGGTCGGTCGGCTCGTAGGTGGCGCCGCAGGCTTCGCACACGTCGCCGTATTGCTTTATCGCTTTGCATTTAGGACAGGTGCCGGCAATGAAACGGTCGGGCAGGAAGCGTTTGTCGTGTTCGCAGTAGTACTGGCCGATTTCGCGCTCGGCCACAAGCCCGTTCTTCCGCAGGTTTTCGAAAATCAGTTCGACGTAAGTCCGGTTTTCTTCGGAATTGGTGGTATAAAAAATATCGAAACCGATGTTGAATCCCGCATAATCGCGGCAATGGTCCTTGTGTGCCTGGGCGATGAGCTCGGCGGGCGTTATGTTGCGTTTAAGCGCCGAAAGCTCGATCGGGGTGCCGTGGGTGTCGTCGGCACAGACGTACACTGCGTGGTTCCCCCGCAGCCGCTGGTAGCGGACAAAGATGTCGGTCTGCACCGCTTCAAGCAGATGGCCGAGATGAATATCGCCGTTGGCGTAGGGAAGCGCCATGGTGACGAGAAATTTTTTATTCCGGGGATTGGTATCAGGTGGCATGCGCCGCGGTTCCTTTTTTGATTTCTTCCGGCGACAGCCACTCCTGGGTTCCGTCTTCATACCTCAGCAGTCCCTTGTCCGAGAAGATATTGATAAAATCGAGGACGCCTGTTTTTCCGTTAACCGTGATTTTGCTGCCGATTTCAGGATATGCCTTGAAGAGTTCCTGGTAGAGGTCGTCCTCATACCTGAGGCAGCAGAGAAGCCTGCCGCAATTGCCGGAAATTTTCGCGGGGTTGAGCGCGAGCTGCTGGTTTTTAGCCATTTGCGTCGTGATCTGCTCGAATTCGCTTAAAAATGCGCTGCAGCACTGCTTCCGGCCGCAGATGCCGAGCCCGCTGATTCTTTTCGCCTCATCGCGTACGCCGATCTGGCGCAGTTCGATGCGCGTCCGGTACACCGACGCCAGGTCCTTGACGAGTTCCCTGAAGTCAATACGCTGCGCCGCCGTGAAATAAAAGGTGAGCTTGCTGCCGTCGAACTGCAGCTCGACGGCGATGAGCTTCATGTCGAGTTTGAATGCCTTGATCTTTTCCTTGCAGACCTTGAGGGCGTCCTTCTCCTTTTCCTGGTTTTTAGCCAGCATCGCCAGATCCTCGGGGACCGCTTTGCGGATAATGCTCCGGGTTTCGCCTTTGCCGCGTTTGAGCCGTACAAGCCCGCCCACGAGCGATGCAGCACCCATGTCCTGGCCGCGTTCGGCTTCGACAATGACGTACTCGCCTTCTTTTATGTCAAGGTCGTTGCGGTTGCGGTAAATGGCGCGCCGCTCGCCTTTGAATACCACTTCAACCAGATTGCTGTTTTTCGCCATGGAGCGCCTCCGTGAGAGCGATCGCAAAATATGCCAGCACCAGCGTTATATTGCCGCGCGCCTTGACGGCGGCAATTGAGCGCTCACAGAGGTCAATGAGCCGCTCCGCCTGAGCATGCGACGTCTGACCCGCAAGGTCGACGGTACACGATCGATCGCCTAAAAATAAGTTCTCAGTACCGTCCAGTTCACGTAAAAATGCATTTCTGATCCGCTGCGTGAGCTCCATGAACAGGCGCTCATAAAAAGTATAGTTACTGTCTTCGCAGAGGCGGTCGATACATTCTGCAAGTTCCTGCCAGTTTTTCCGGGTACACAGATCCCAGAATATCATGGCCTCATTCCGCACCTTATCAGTAGCCGGATCGCCCCATAAATGGAGCGACCGGCCGAGCGAACCGGTGTGGATGACCGCGTCAAGCCGCGGGTCCGAAGGATCAAGGGAGAAGCGGTTGCAGAGCTGCGAGCGGATTTCTTCGGGTGACAGGTAGGAAAACCGCATGATCTGGCAGCGTGAAACGATGGTCGGCAGCACGGCGGCCGGTCGGTCGGTCAGGAGCAGCAGCACGGTACCGGCGGGCGGCTCTTCGAGCAATTTGAGCATGGAATTGGCAGTCGAAGCCTTCATTAGA
>CAISVC010000591.1 GCA_903888815.1 uncultured Fibrobacterota bacterium | reverse complement strand
GACAGAAGAGCATGCGCGCCAATTGGCGGCCTGCCTTTTTAGAATGCGCAACCTTGTCTGGCGGGAGAACCCCTATGATCCGGTGCTCGGGTCAATCGAAATGGTCAATGGCGCATACGACTTTACCCAAACTATTGACCTCCGTCAGGGATTCGCAGCCGCGAAAATGCGGTCCGATTACTCGCACCGGAGAGCAGTACGCGCAGCGGTGGAAAACGGCGTTTCAATCGTGGAGGCCTCGAATGCCGATCAGTGGCAGAATTATTTTTCTCTTTATACAGCATCGCAGGAGCGCTGGGGCAGGAGAAATCTTTTCAAGGGCCGGGGCTATGGTCGTGCGTTATTCCGGGCCATTTACGAGAGCCCGGCCGAACACCGGAAACTCTGGCTCGCGCATGTCAATGGAACGCCGGTGGCCGGTACCCTCTGTTTTTACTGGAACCGGCACGCAGTTTCCTGGAGCAGCGCCGGGGATGCGGAGTTTTTTAAGAAATTCCGGCCGAACGACCTGCTGATCGATCATGTCGTCCGCCATGCTGCCGAGACCGGATACGACTGGTACGATTGTAATCCGAGCGCCGGCCTGAAGGGTGTCGTTGAATTCAAAGAGCATATCGGGGCGCAGAAGATCCGGTCGCGAATAATAAATAACCGCTCGCTCTTCCGCCGGGCGGCTGAGTACCTAAGGAGCAGGTTTTCGTGAAACAAAGACACATCGCATCGCCAATCGTTTCCCGGACGCTTGCCTTCGGCGCGGGTGTTGTGCTGTTGCTTTACGGAATATACTGCGTTGTGGATCCGGTGTCCGGAAACGGCAACCGTAAAACAGCGCGGGTGACCTCCACGGTGCAGGGAAACGGCCATATCACGGGAATCCCCGGTGACACCATTCTGCCGGTGGGAAGCAGACTCCATGGGACTCCAGTGCCGGACTCCGGATTCGTCTTTGTCGGATGGAGGGGAATTCCTTTCACCGCAGCGAATCCGCTTGACATACTATTAGAGCATGACCTCTCGCTGACGGCCTGTTTTACAAAGGCTCCGCCGGGAGGAATGGCTTTTATCCGCGCGCAAGACAGCACATTCCGCATGGGTTCGGATACGGGGGAATACGAACAGCCGGTCCATACGGTGCGTTTCGGACACGACTTTTTCGTGGACCGCAATGAACTCACACAGAAAGAGTATAGGGCGCTCGGATGCATTTTGCCGAATGCCGGACCCGGGGCAATGGATGTAGGCGACAGCTTTCCGGTATACAATGTGACCTGGTATGACGCCGCACTTTACTGCAACCTGCGAAGTAAAAGCGAAAACTACGATACCGTATACTCGTATACCGGGATCTGTCAGGCTCCCGATTGTCCATGGAAACTCGAAAACCTCGAGATCCACTACGACCGTTTCGGCTACCGGCTCCCGACCGAGGCGGAATGGGAATATGCCTGCAGGGCAGGTTCCACTGCCCATTATTACTGGGGTAATGCCGCTGATTCAGGAACAGTGGCCAGCCATGCGTGGTACTATGTCAATTCCAACAGCCACTCGCAGCCTGTCGGACGCTTCACCCCCAACGCATACGGGCTTTTTGATATGACCGGCAATGTAGCCGAATGGGTGAATGACTGGCTCGATTATTTCCCGGATTCGGCAGTTACTGATCCGGTCGGTCCCGCGAAGCTCTCCCAGGAACAGTATGAAGCAAATGGTGAACGTCCGGTGCGGGGCGGATCATGGCGGCTCGGCGCATCCTTTCTCCGGTCAAGCTGCCGGAAAGGTCCTTACCGCACGAGCGCGTTTGCACTGGCGAATGACATCGGGTTCAGGGTCGCGCTGGGCGCCTTCAGTCCGGGAACCGCACTACAGCGCCCGCCGGTTCAGAATCCCCTTTCCATCACCCTTGCATGCGGCAAAACCGATCTGTTTACCTTTATCGGGGCGGACAGGACCAAGCTCGCGTTTGTGGTAAATCAGAACGGCCGGCGCAATCTCGTTTTTCTCGATTGCACGCTGCCCGAAGCTCTGCAGATACACCGGTGCGGAAATGACGCTTCGGTTTTCGGCACCTCGATCTCACCGGATGGAAAATTCGTGGCATACAGTTCGCAGGGCGAGGGCTTCGCCGGTCCCTGCACGCTGACGGTACGGCATCTGGACTCACTTGGAACCAGTCCGGTCAGGAAAACAAACGCCTATCTTCCGCACTTCTGGGTGGATTCATCAAATGATACGTTTTTAATTTATCCCGACGGCGCATCAATGAATAATTC
>CAISVC010000590.1 GCA_903888815.1 uncultured Fibrobacterota bacterium | reverse complement strand
GTCACGCTTGAAATCGATGACCCGGTAATGCTGCTTGTGACCGCCGCCCTGGTGACGGACCGTGATTCTGCCGGTCAGGTTTCTCCCGCCGGATCGCGACTGGGATTTCAAAAGCGACTTTTCCGGTTTTTCACAGGTGATTTCAGAGAAATCCGAGGTCGCCTTGAACCGTAATGACGGCGTGGTCGGTTTGTATGTTTTAATTCCCATGCGTAACCTCTCTTAAATTCCTTCAAAAAACTCGATGGTGTCGCCCGCTTTTAACTTCACGATCGCCCGTTTCCAGTCGGGCCGGCGGCCGGAGAAACGACCCTGCCGTTTGAGCTTGCCATGTGTCGAATAGGTGCACACGCTGACAACCTTGACGCCGAACCGCTCTTCCACCGCGTGAAGTATCTCCAGTTTATTGCATTTCTTTTCGACCTCGAAGACATACTTGTTGGCGCTTTCCTTCAGCCAGGTCGCCTTCTCGGTAATCACGGGCTTCCGCAGGATCATCTTGTCACTTTTCATGCTGGAAACTCTCCTTCACCCGATCAATAGATGTCCGCGTCAGAAGAAGGACATCTGCATTCGCGATATCATACGCGCTGGCATAATTGGCGACTTCCAGAATACAGTTCGGAAGATTCCGCCCGGATTTCAGGAGCGTTTCGCCATTATCCGGCACGATGAACAAAACCTTCTTGCCTCCAATGCCCAGCGCTTTGAACACACCTTCGACCTTTTTCGTCTTGGGCGCCTCGAGTTCGAAATCCTCGATCACGAAAATGCTGTCCTCGCTGGCTTTCATGCTGTACGCGCTTTTCAGGCCAAGCCGTCGAACCTTCCTGTTCACCTTCTCGTTATAAGCCCGCGGTTTCGGACCGAACACGACGCCGCCGCCAACCCATAACGGAGAGTTCGCGCTTCCTGCGCGGGCCCGTCCGGTGCCTTTCTGACGGAACGGTTTCGCCTTGGACACATCAACTTCGCTGCGCGTCTTGGTGCAGGCATTTCCCTGACGCTGATGGGCCAGGTACGCCTTGATGACCAGATAGAGCGCCGGCATCGAGGGTTCGATCCCGAAAATATCATCGGGCAATTCGACCGTTCCCGCCGGGCTCCCATCATGTTTATACACACTCACCGATTTCATTGCTTCCTCATACTTTCGGTTTCAATCCCCGCACTCTCGCGGAGCACGTCGTCTGCGCCGGCCTCGAAACCGCGGCTTACGCAGAAAGCCTTCCGGAGCATGTTACCCCGTCACTGCTGTTTCGCCAGATACACGATTCCATTCGGCGCACCGGCTATCGCGCCTTTCACTAAAATCATATTTCTTTCCGGATCGACCATGAGCACTTCCAGTCCCCTGGTGGTATGCCGGCTGTTCCCGTAATGGCCGGGCATCTTCTTCCCCTTCATAACCCGCGAAGGATCCGACGATGACCCTATCGACCCGGGTATCCGTTTCGCCCGGCAGCCGTGGGTTTCGTCACCGCCATGAAACCGGTGACGCTTG
>CAISVC010000589.1 GCA_903888815.1 uncultured Fibrobacterota bacterium | reverse complement strand
TCGAGCAGATAGCGCTGGACCGCATTTTCGCCCATGATCCGCAGCACATCGTGCGGGTCAATCGAACCTTCGCTCAAACGGTCGCCGGCTTTCACCCGGTCGCCTTCGTGCACGCGCAGGTGTTTGGACAGCGGAATAAGGTACTCTTTCGATTCACCCTGCTCATCCTTGACCATGATCCGCCGGTTCCCCCGCTCGGTATCACCGAATTCAATGACCCCGTCGATCTCGGAAACCACAGCGGTGTCCCTGGGTCTGCGCGCCTCGAAAATTTCCGCCACGCGCGGCAGACCGCCGGTGATGTCACGGCTTTTTGATGACTCTCGGGGAATCTTGACCAGAATATCTCCCTCGCTTACGGTATTACCTTTTCTGACCTGAAGGTACGATCCGGTGGGAACTGCGATATTTGCGATACGCTTGTCATTTTTATCGAATATCTGAATATGCGGGTGGAGCCTGCGCTCCCGGTGCTCCACCACCACGAGGTTCGTAATTCCCGAACGTTCGTCGTAGAGTTCGCGCACTGTTTCTCCGTCGACAATGTCGGAAAAAACCACCTGTCCGCTTTCCGGCGTCAGGATGACGCTGTTGTACGGATCCCACTCGAACAGAACATGGTTTTTCGCAACTTTCTGGCCATCTTTTACCTTAAGGAAAGAGCCGTACGGTACGGTAAAGCGGTACCGCTCGCGCTCCTCTTCGTCAAGAATTACCAGTTCGCCGGAGCGGTTCATGACCACGGTGCCGCCGTCCTTATGCTCGACGGTTTCGACCTGTTCGAGATGGACGACACCGTCAATTTTCGTCGACTCCTTGGACTGCGCAATAAGGCGCGAGGCAGTGCCGCCGATATGGAACGTGCGCAGCGTGAGCTGCGTTCCCGGCTCGCCGATACTCTGCGCAGCTATGATTCCAACGGCTTCTCCTATGTCAACATACTTGCCTGTGGCAAGATTGCGGCCGTAACAGCGCCGGCACGTTCCCTGCATGGAGTCGCAGGTAAGTACCGAACGGATCCTGACCGTTTCAATGCCTGCAGCTTCGATTTTCTTTGCGAGTGCCTCGTCAATAAGCGTATTGACCGGACAGATCAGTTTATCGCTCACCGGATCATAAACATCCTCCTGCGTCACCCTGCCCAGAAGCCTGGTCGAAAGCGGTTCCATAACATCATCGCCTTCGGAGAGTGCCGAGATCTCGATGCCCTTGCTGGTACCGCAGTCTTCTTCGGAAATAACCACGTCCTGGACCACGTCAACGAGACGCCGCGTAAGGTACCCGGCGTCGGCGGTCTTGAGCGCCGTATCGGCAAGACCTTTCCGGGCGCCGTGCGTCGAGATGAAGTACTCGAGCACCGATAGTCCATCCTTGAAATTGGAGATGATCGGGTTTTCGATGATTTCTCCCCCGGCTCCGGTTATCTTCTTCTGCGGTTTCTGCATGAGGCCGCGCATTCCGGCAAGCTGTTTGATCTGGTCCTTGGAACCGCGCGCCTGCGAGTCTATCATGATGAACACCGGGTTGAAACCGTCCTTGTCGCGCGAGAGATGGTCGTGCATGATGTCCGCGACGGTGTTCGTGGTGTGGGTCCACAGGTCGATAAGTTTGTTGTACCGCTCGCCCTCGGTGATGATACCGCGGTCATACTGCTTCCTGATGCGGTTGACCTCTTCGAGCGTCTTGTTTACGATCTCTTTCTTCTCGTCCGGCACCACGAGATCCTCGGCGCCGAACGTTATGCCGGCAAGCGTGGCGTATTCATAGCCGAGCGTCTTAATTTCGTCGAGAAATTTGCAGGTGATCCGCGTCCCTTTCTGCTTATAGATGTCATATACCATGGCCTGGATGCGTTTCTTGTTCATGAGTTCGTTAGAGTAGGGCATCCCTTCCGGAAACACAGAATTAAAAATCGCCCGGCCCGGGGTGGTTTCGACGATCTTGCCCCTGACGCGCACTTTGATCTTTGCATGGATATCGACCTGCTTGTCGGCAACGGCCAGCAGCACCTCGTCGGAATCGCAGAAGACCCTTCCCTCGCCTTTTCGGCCGACCGCCATTTTGGTCAGATAATAAAGACCGAGCACGATGTCCTGCGTCGGCGTCATGACCGGCAGACCGGACGCGGGCGAAAGCAGGTTATTTGCCGAAAGCATGAGGATCCGGCATTCCAGCTGGGATTCGAACGACAATGGCACGTGCACGGCCATCTGGTCGCCGTCAAAGTCGGCGTTGAACGCCGTACAGACGAGCGGATGCAGACGGATTGCTTTACCTTCGATAAGCACCGGGTAAAACGCCTGAATGCCGAGGCGGTGCAGGGTCGGCGCACGGTTCAAAAGCACCGGGTGATCCTTGATGACCGTTTCGAGGATATCCCATACCTCGGAACGCTCCTTTTCGACGAATTTTTTCGCACTCTTCACGGTCTGGACAAAACCCTTCTCTTCGAGCTTCTGGATGACAAACGGTTTGAAGAGCTCCAACGCCATCATCTTTGGCAGACCGCATTGATGAATCTTGAGCTCGGGCCCGACGACAATCACACTGCGGCCCGAATAATCGACGCGCTTGCCGAGAAGGTTCTGGCGGAACCGCCCCTGTTTGCCTTTAAGAAGATCCGAAAGGCTCTTGAGCGGCCGCTTGCCTTCGCCCTTGACCGAGAAGGTGCGCCGGCCGTTGTCGAACAGCGTGTCGACCGCCTCCTGCAACATGCGCATTTCATTGCGCAGGATCACATCGGGCGCCTTGATTTCAATGAGTTTCTTGAGACGGTTGTTGCGGTTGATGACACGGCGGTAGAGGTCGTTCAGATCCGATGTCGCAAACCGTCCACCCTCAAGCGGCACAAGCGGCCGCAGATCGGGCGGCAGCACCGGCAGCACGCGGAGCACCATGTGCTCGGGTTTATTGCCGGAACGCATGAACGCCTCGGCTATGCGCAGTCGTTTCAGGTGGTCCTGACGCCGCTGTTCCGAGGATTCAAGCTTGATTTTCGAACGCAAATCGATGGAAAGCTCTTCAAGGTCAAGCGTCGCAAGCATTTCGAGCACCGCTTCGCCGCCCATCTTGGCGACAAACTGCTTGCCCTGCTCCTCCAGCTCGATAAATTCGTCTTCGGAAAGAAGCATTCCCTTGCGGCAACTGGTATTGCCCGGATCAATCACCACATATGATTCATAGTACACAATCCGCTCAAGAACAGTATTGGGAAGGCCAAGCAGGTAGCTGATATGGGAAGGAACCGCTTTCAAAAACCAGATATGGATAATCGGAACCGCGAGCTCGATATGACCCATGCGCTCGCGCCGCACTTTGGAGTGGGTCACTTCGACGCCGCAGCGGTCGCACACGACGCCGCGGTAGCGGATCCGCTTGTATTTGCCGCAGTTGCATTCCCAGTTGCGCACCGGGCCGAAAATTTTTTCGCAGAATAATCCGTCACGCTCCGGCTTGAACGACCGGTAGTTGATCGTCTCCGGCTTGGTCACTTCGCCGTACGACCAGTTACGGATCGTATCTGGCGATGCGAGCCGTATCGTGACACCGGCTATCTCCTGCAGTTTTCTTTCCATCTGGGCGAACGATTCTGGCACGGTGCAACCCCCTGTTTGGGCAACGCTGTAGTAAATGATTGTTTACTGCTTCGCTTCTTCCTCGCTAAAAACATCGATGTCGAGTCCGAGCGCCTTGATTTCACGCACGAGCACCTTGAACGACTCCGGAATATTGGACTGCGGCGTATTTTCTCCCTTGACAATTGCCTCGTAGATCTTGGAACGGCCCGTGATATCGTCGCTTTTAACCGTCAGCATCTGCTGCAAGGTATAGGCGGCGCCATAGGCCTCCAGCGCCCATACTTCCATTTCGCCGAAACGCTGACCGCCGAACTGCGATTTACCGCCGAGCGGCTGCTGGGTCACGAGCGAGTACGGGCCGATGGAGCGTGCGTGAATTTTATCGTCCACCAGGTGGCAGAGCTTCATCATATAAATGGGCCCGACGGTCACCTCGCTATCAAACGGCTCGCCGGTCCGGCCATCGCGGAGCTCTATCTTTCCGATCTTCGGAAGCTTCGCCTGCTGCAACAGCTTCACAACATCGGCATAGGTCGCTCCGTCGAACACCGGTGTGGCAATACGCATACCGAGCTTCTGCGCCGCCCAACCCATATGGGCTTCGAGAATCTGACCGAAGTTCATACGCGATGGAACGCCGAGAGGGTTTAAAATGACGTCGACCGGCGTGCCGTCGGGGAGGAACGGCATTTCTTCGACCGGCAACACCTTGGAAATCACGCCCTTGTTGCCATGACGGCCTGCCATTTTATCGCCGACCGAAAGCTTTCGCCTTTTGGCAATATAAACCTTGACAAGTTGTAATACGCCGGGTTTGAGCTCGTCGCCACGCACCACCTTGTCGATTTCCTTGTCCAGCTTGTCTTCAAGTTTCGCGATCATATCGTTGGCGTAGAAAAGCACTTCTTCAGCCTTCTTGTTCCGCCGCGAGTCATGGCACAGGCCGTTTTTAAACGCGATTGCACTGAAATCAAGTTTCTGCAGCATCGGTTTGGTCCACTTCTTGCCCGCCGGAATGATGGTTTCGGCGGTGTGCGAATTCTGTATTGCGCACGTCTGCGTCTCGAGGAGTGCCTCGCACAGGCGCTCGAACCTGACCTTCGTGATTTCGGCGATCTGGTCGGTGATCTCTGATTTCAGTTCGTCAATCCGCTTTTTATCCTTTTTCTTGGACCGCTTGTCGCGTTCCTTGCGCGAGTAAATACGGGTGTCAATCACGACGCCCTTGAGCCCCGGAGGGGCTTTGAGCGAGGAGTCCCGCACGTCACCCGCCTTTTCGCCGAAAATCGCGCGCAGGAGCCGCTCTTCGGGCGACAGTTCGGTCTCTCCCTTGGGTGTCACTTTACCGACAAGAATATCGCCTGCCTCGACCTCGGTGCCGACCCGCACCACACCGGCCTCATCGAGATTGCGCATGGCGTCTTCGGATACATTCGGAATTTCCCGGGTGAGCTCTTCGGGCCCCCGCTTGGTGTCCCGCACTTCGGTCTCGAACACCTCGATGTGCACCGAGGTGTAGATATCTTCAGCGATAAGCCGCTCGGAAACGATGATGGCATCTTCGAAATTGTACCCGCGCCACGGCATGAAGGCGGCCATGACATTGCGGCCGAGCGCCAGCTCTCCTTCGCTCGTGGCGTGGCCGTCGGCGAGCATGTCGCCCGCCTTGACCTTTTCACCGGCGCGAACACGGACCCGCTGATTGATGCAGGTATCCTGATTGGAACGCTCGTACTTGACCAGCTCATAGGTGTCGAATTCGGTCAGTCCGAGCACATCATCGGCGCTTTTTTCCTTATGTTTGCGCACCACAATTTTATTGGCATCAACCTTTTCGATCGTTCCCGCGTTTTTAGCGACGATCATGCAGCCCGAATCAAAGGCGGCGCGCGCTTCGACGCCCGTGCCGATAATCGGAGGTTCGGTGCACAGGAGCGGAACCGCCTGGCGCTGCATGTTCGATCCCATGAGCGCGCGGTTCGCATCGTCGTGCTCGAGGAACGGAATGAGCCCGGCAGCGATAGAGACCAGCTGCATGGGCGAAATATCCATGTACGTGATTTCCTGCGGCGCCACGACCGGGAAGTCGCCGCGGTACCGCGCGAAAACCTGTTTCTCGGTAATTTTTCCCTTTTCATCAACCGGTGTATTGGCCTGCGCAATGATGTAATTGTCTTCCTGATCCGCGGTGAGATATTCGACCGCGCCGGTCGCTACGCCGTTTTCCACCTTCTGATACGGCGTCTCGATGAAGCCGAAATCATTAACCCGCGCGAAAGTCGACAGCGAGGCGATAAGACCGATGTTCGGACCTTCAGGTGTTTCGATCGGGCACAGGCGACCGGAGTGCGTATGGTGCACGTCACGGACCTCAAAGCCCGCGCGCTCGCGGGTAAGTCCGCCCGGACCAAGCGCCGATACGCGGCGCTTATGCGTGAGTTCGGATAGCGGATTGGTCTGATCAAGAAACTGCGAGAGCTGGCTTGAACCGAAGAACGCCTGGATCACGGTGGACACCGTGCGGGCGTTGATGAGATCCTGCGGCGTGATATTTTCGTTGTCGCGCAGGCTGAGGCGTTCCTTAATGGTGCGTAACATACGGGTAAGTCCGACGGTGAACTGCGCGGACAGAAGCTCGCCGACCGAACGGACGCGCCGGTTGCCGAGGTGGTCGATGTCGTCGATGAACCCTACGCCCGCATTGAGACCAATCATGTATTTAAACGCCGACACGAAGTCGTCTTTTGTCAATATATTGACGCCATCCGGCGGCTTTACGCCGAGCCGCGTGTTGATGCGGTAACGGCCAACATTGCCGAGATCGTACCGCTTGTCGTCGAAAAAGAGCCGCTGGATGAAATTGCGCGCGGTCTCCACGTTAGGTGGATCACCGGGTCGCATCGTGGCATAAATGAGGAACAGCGCCTCTTCCTCGGATTTGGTCGGATCGGAACCCAGCGTGTTCCGGATGACCATATTCTC
>CAISVC010000588.1 GCA_903888815.1 uncultured Fibrobacterota bacterium | reverse complement strand
GTAAACGATGCGGAACAGTAATTCTTAAATCAAGCTGATCCTTTAATCGTGCGGATCAAGGTTCGGACAATTATTTTATACATGGACCCATGAAATTTCCAACCCTTAACACATTCTTATTCAAATGGGTTGTCTGCGCCGTTGTCCCATTATTGTTCTATTGTCAATCGCCCGTCGAACCCCCTAATACCGATTCCGACGCTATCGAATTCGAAAGCGTCTGGCAGTATTGCAAGGCGCTGAGCATTTACCAGGATTCAAGCATCTACGACGGGCGGATCCCGTCAGACCCGTTTGCATTCAATCAGCCGAGAGACATACTGTTGGCAATCCGCGACACTTTAAAAGGGTATAATTATTATACGGACTACGATTGGGCTGCGATAAACAGCCCGCAGCCGCCGCTCCCCTCCCCGGCTGTCGCCGCCGTTGCGTTCGCCGATTCCTCCCCTGTTTTTCTCGACAGCCTCACCCCTTCAACCGCACTGCTGACCATAACGACGTTTGAAGGCGCTTTCAGCGGCGCGGTCTTTGATGATTTTCTCATTCATGCATCAGCCGCTTCCCGCTTCCGGAACATTATTGTCAATGTACGGCATAATCCGGGCGGGCTCATTGATGAGGCCGATTCCATCATCGCGGCACTGGACACTGCCGGAACGCGATACCTGCTCGCGCGGCAGCGTGATAAAGATCCGGTGACGAAGAACTATGTGACGCTCAACTGGCACGCCTGGACCACCACCCACGGTCCGATATTCGGATTTGGAAACAAACATTTTGCCGTGCTTATGGATACTATGACGGCAAGCGCTTCTGAAATCATGGTGGCGGGACTTTACGAAGGGGCAATAGCGCGGGGGATGACAATGCCGATTATCGGCACCCGGAGTTATGGCAAAGGAATGGGCCAGACACAGATTTCCCGCCGTACCAGGAAACCGCTGATCATCACATCGCTTCTTTTCAAAGGTATCAGCTCCCGCATCGGCGATTATCACCGGAAAGGCATCCTGCCGGACACGGTTCCGCCGGCCATCAGGCAGCAGGGCGATTCGGCCTTTTCGGATGACTGGCGCCGCCAGATTTTTTTTGCTGTCAAGATACTCGATTCAACGGCATCGCCCGGCTCCATTAACTATCCGGTAGAGCATCATCCGGCCCCGGCTCCGCTAAGCAAGGTGCTGCCGTGTTATTATAACGTTATTACCGAGAACGATACTATGCTGCCCCGCGCACATTAATGTGCCTTTGGTCAACTGCCTGATCCGGGTTTCCGGGTGAAATATCCTTTTTGCATCCCGGCGTTCACCATTTCCTGCACGTATTCCCACAAGAGCGGCGGTGAAGAATTATTTTTAAACTGTTATGGAACTGCCTCTCTCTGAAGAATCCATCGATTCCGGAAGCAGGGAACTCGTCGGGCGGCTAAGCAGCGGCGCGCTGCTTTTAGCGCACGATGCCCTTCAGGACCCCAATTTTATCGCGACCGTGGTGCTTATCTGCATTTACAGCAGGGACGGCGGCGCGTACGGGCTTGTGCTCAACCGGTCTTCGCATATGCCGCTGTCCGAGATTTTCGACGGATGCAATGAAATGAGCGAACCGCGCCGCATCTACATCGGCGGCCCGGTGCGGCAGGACGAAATCCAGATCATTCAGATTACGGATGATCCTGTAGCCGAGTCGCATGAAATCGCACACAGGGTGTATCTCGGCGGAAAGTGGGAGAACATCGATCAGGCGCTCATGCTCGATGCGGATTCGACGCGGCTTTTCCTGGGTTACTCGGGCTGGGCGCCGGAACAGCTCGAGGCCGAAATCCGGGCAGGCGCATGGGAAATTTTCAACGGCATCGATCTTGAGAAGCTGCTCATGAACCCTGAACGGACCATTGCCGCAGATGTAAAGAGCATAGCGGCGTATCTCGACACCATCCGGTCATAGGAAAACGGGCATTAATCCCCACCGTTGGCAGAAATAAAATCATATTTTGCTGGTATACGGCCATGAATACTGCAACCTTCCGGTTTTACGAAGAGCTGAACGACTTTCTGCCTGCCGGGAAGCGGAAAATACGGTTCCCTGTTTCCTTTGAAAACAGACCGGCCATCAAAGATGCGATCGAGTCGCTCGGCGTCCCGCATACCGAAATTGAAGTGATTCTTGTCAATCAGGTGTCGGTGGATTTCAGCTACCGCCTCAACGATAACGACGATGTGGCCGTGTATCCGGTCTTCGAGTCGTTCGATATCACGCCCCTCCTCCGGCTCAGAACCCGGCCGCTGCGTACAACCGCATTTATCTGCGACGTTCATCTCGGCCGTTTATGCAGAATGCTCCGAATCCTCGGATTCGATACGCTCTACCGCAACGATTACGAAGATAACGAAATCGTAAGCATTGCACAGCAGGAGGGCCGGATCGTACTGACCCGCGACAGGGGTATTCTCAAGCATAAAGCGGTCAGCCACGGCTATTGTGTGCGGTCGTCCGACTGGCGCAGGCAGGCTCGCGAAGTCATCCGCCGGTTCGACCTGTCGCACTCCCTGCATCCTTTTTCTATCTGCGTTTCCTGTAACGGCAGGGTTGCAAAGGTCAGCAAATCCGCCGTCATCGGTTGTCTGCAGGAAAAAACGAAACGCTATTATGACAACTTTTCCCGCTGCCAGGCGTGCGGGAAGATCTTCTGGGAAGGATCGCATTACGCGAAATTACAGGAGTTTGTAAAGGAGCTGGCTGATAGGGCGTGAACCGGCAGGAAAAAACCTAAAGGTCCGCAGGGCGTCATAATTCAGAATACAAGGCATAACGACACAGGCGACTTGTAAAACGACATTATTATATATTAAAACCGCTCCGTAGCAAGGGATGAAAAAACCATGGGAAAACCAGCGGCACGACTCGGCGACATGACCGCACACGGCGGCACCATTACCGGCCCCGGCTGCCCGACCGTGCTTATCGGCGGCATGCCCGCGGCGTGCCTCGGCGACATGCACGTCTGCCCCATGGTGACCCCCGGCACCCCGCCGATCCCGCACGTGGGCGGGCCGATCACGCTCGGCTCCACCGGCGTTCTTATCGGCGGCAAGCCCGCGGCCCGCATGGGCGACATGGCCGTGTGCGTGGGACCGCCGAGCTCGATTGTTTTAGGCTGCATGACGGTTCTTATCGGTGAAGCGGGCGGTGGAGGAGGTGGCGGCGGGGGGGGCGGAGGCGCTGGAGCGGGCGGCGGCAGCGCTGCCGCGGGCGCCATTACGTCGGCCGCGATTGCAGGACAGGCGCCGCAGACCAGCCAAGCCGCCGAGAGTTTCCTCGATGTCTCTTTTACGGACAAGGCCAACCTGCCGATCGGCGGCGTGCGCTATACCCTGACCTATCCCGACAACTCCAGATCAGACGGGGTCTTAGGCGGGCAGATAAAACGAACCGGCGTACCGCAGGGGAATTACGATATAAAGCTCATGGGCATTGTCAATGCCCAGTGGTCAACGCGGCAGGCTGATGTGGGCAAGGCGGTCGACCTGATCGTGGATACGATCGGGGTTGAAAACGGCGAAAAAGCCGGTATTGATATTTTTGTTCGTAGCGGCAACTACGCCGATCACCTGCTTGCAACCATGGAAGCGCAGGTAAATAACAATCAGGCCAAAGCACAGTGGACCATGCAGGTTGATGAAAAATACCTGAAGATGTGCGATGCAAGGGACGCACAAAAGAAATTTTCCAGGCCGTTTTTCTTTTTCAGGGTGACGATCCACGAGCTCATGGAACAATCAGGGCAGCTCTACCTGCAGGACAAGATGGAAATCGAATTGAATGACCCGGACGGCAATGCCCTGGCCGACAGGCAATACAAGGCCGTTCTTCCCACCGGCGAAATCAGGCAGGGAAAGGTTGATGGGCAGGGAAAGGCGAAGATTGAGAACATTGCGCCGGGGAGAATAAAGATAAATTTAATAAATTAAAGTATAAATATTTTTTGGGTGGCTGAGTCGAATTGAAAGAATAAAAGATTTTTAAGGAAATAATAATAATTTTCATTTGCTAAAGACACTTTACAGGGTAACGGGTGGGCGCTATTAATGCAGGGCTGAACTTCAGTGAACCCGTACCCACAAGTTTCAGCGGAATTGAAATCAAAGCAACAAAACAAAAAGAAAACGGCTTTACAGAATATATTTTTAATTTAACGATGCTTGAGGGTGCGGGTAATGGGTGTATGAACCTGCAATGTCGGTGCCCACCCGACACCCCATCAAAAGTCTTTAGCCCCGAAAAGATAACTTTTAATTC
>CAISVC010000587.1 GCA_903888815.1 uncultured Fibrobacterota bacterium | reverse complement strand
GCTCGAACGACTGGCACGTTCGCCTTCGGGATGAAGCGCGTACTGCCCTTCGGGCGACACCTTCCACGTCGGTTCCAGCTCGCTCCGCACGCAAAGAGCAGTGGGATATTTGCGTTTGATCCGAAAACTTGAAGCAGCGTCCGGATAATGGCATATCAGCGCGGGACGGCAGGCCCTGCAAGTCGGGCTGTTCGAACAACCAACGAGGTGGCCGGTATGGAAAGAGCGGCGATAGTTGATTTTCTCCAGAAATCTGTTGCTTTATTTAAGGATTTCCCCGCTGCGCGGTTGCAGGAACTGGTTGACGGTTCGCGGACGACAACGTTCGAGCCCAATGAGGCGATCATTGCCTTTGGTGAGGAAGGCCAGTTTTTAGGGGTGATGCTCCATGGCGAAGCGGAAGCGTCAAACACCGACGACAGCGGTGAGAAACGGCGCATCGCCATCCTCAAAGCCGGAGATATTTTCGGCGAAATGTCGCTGATGACAGGCGACCGGACCATCGCCGACATCATCGGCATTTCCCGGTGCACCGTATTGCTTATTCCGCAAAACCTGTTCTCTTCGATCCTGGTCACGCACCCGCCGGCAATCCGGTATCTGTCAAAAACGATCAGCGAACGGGTCAAAGCGCTGTCGCTCGATGAGCGGGGGAGTGCATTGAGCGAGTTGGCGTTCCGCAAAAACGAAGATCCGTATGGATTCAAGCTTCACGGCGTGTATCCCGAAAAAATACTGGTGGTCAACTGCGGTTCGTCGTCGTTGAAGTACAACCTGTTCGATACCGCCGATGAGAACCGCAACGCCCGCGGCAGTATCGAAAAGATCGGCGAGGAAGGAACCAGCCACACGCTCCATACCGCACGGGGGGATATAACACGCAATTTACCGAAGGGAACGCATGGCGATGCGCTGAAATCGATGGTGGCGGAACTGACCGGCGCAGCGGCCGGCATTTTGAAATCCTCCGACGAGATCACTATCGTGGGCCACCGTGTCGTGCACGGCGGTGACAAATTCAGCAGCGCGGAGATTATCACCGACGATGTCCAGAAGGCTGTCGAGGAACTGTCGTCGATAGCTCCGCTGCATAATCCGGTGAATGTGATTGGTATCAAGGAGGCGCGGCGGATATTTGCAAGAGCGACGCATGTCGCGGTGTTCGACACCGCTTTTCATCAGACCATGCCCGCCTATGCGTATCTTTACGGATTGCCCTATGAGCTGTATGAGCGCAAGAAAATCCGCCGTTACGGGTTTCACGGGATGTCGCATTCGTATGTGGGGCTCAAAGCCGCGCAGTTTCTCAAGCGGCCGTTCAATGCAATGGAAATCATTTCGTGTCACCTCGGCAACGGCGCGTCGGTGTGCGCCATCGACCATGGAAGGTCGGTGGATACCTCGATGGGGTTTACGCCGGCCGAGGGGTTGATCATGGGAACCCGGTGCGGAAGCGTCGATCCGGCCGCGCTGGCGTATCTCATGCGTACCGAGGGAATGACGCTAGATGATTTGGATCTGTTGATTAATAAAAAAAGCGGGCTCATGGGGCTTTCCGGTCTGTCAAACGACATGCGCATCATTGAGGACAATGCGCAAAAAGGGCACAACCGCGCCCTGCTCGCGTTCAAGACTTACTGCTACCAGGTGCGCAAATATATCGGCGCTTATTTTGCCGCGATGGGCGGTCTGGACGTGCTGATTTTCACCGGCGGCATCGGCCAGGGAAGCGCCGGCGTCCGGAGTCTGGCATGTCAAGGGCTTGGATCGATGGGGATCGTGATCGACGAAAAGAAAAACGCCGGGGCAAACGGGTTTACCGATGTCAGCGAAATATCGGCCGCATCTTCACCCGTCAAGGTGCTGGTGGTCCCGACGCATGAAGAACTGATGATCGCCCGCGAAGCTCTTCGTGCCCAGAACCGCCGTCACATCACCGCGATCATCTCCACCCAGAAATCTCCACCGGTGCCTATCGAAGTTTCGGCGCACCATGTGCACTTGTCGCAGGAGCATGTGGAAGCACTGTTCGGGGCCGGTCACCGGCTGACGCCTGAAAGTGAATTGTCGCAGCCCGACCAGTATGCATGCGCGGAAAAGGTCAATCTGATCGGGCCAAAGGGGCGTATTGAAAGGGTGCGCGTGCTCGGTCCTGTCCGCAAAGAGACGCAGGTGGAAGTGGCGATGACCGAGCAGTTCAAACTGGGCATACATCCGCCGATACGCGAATCGGGCGATATCGAGGAGACCCCGGGCATTACGCTCGAGGGATCATGCGGGACGGTCGTGACCAACAAAGGAGTGATCTGTGCGCAGCGCCACATCCACATGTCGCCCGAGGATGCACTGCAGCGGGGGTTGGCAGACCGTTTTCGGGTTCGCGTGCGCGCGGCAGGCGGGCGCGAATTGATATTCGGCGATGTGCTGGTCCGGGTGCACCCGGATTTCCGGCTCGCGATGCATATCGATACCGATGAGGCGAACGCAGCGAACATCACGACCGGCAGGAACGGTCTGATCGACGGCGTGCAGAGCCAGAGGTAGAAGCTGATCCGGTATTCCGTGTGCTGAAAGAACCTTTGGGCGTCGGCGCTCGCCGCGAACGCGCGCGCGGCTTGCAGCACCAGATCGTCCCGGTGACGGGGGCCGACGATCTGCATGCCCGGCAGCCTCATTTCACGTCGATGGCCGTCACCCCGTCCCAATCGGTCCCGGGGACCGTGGCCAGCATTTCGCGACAGCGCTCGAGATACAACTCCGCCGGGCGATCTCCGGCACGCACTTCGAGCACCGCACGGAATGCGGTGATTGCCTCTTCCCATTGCCGCTGCCGATACGCGCCCAGGCCGGCGGCAAAGCGCTCGACCAGCGCCGCCCAGTGCGCGCGCTCCTCAGCCGGTCCGAGGATCTCGAAAATCCGAACCGGGAGACTTTTGCCTTTCACACGAACCATATCGAG
>CAISVC010000586.1 GCA_903888815.1 uncultured Fibrobacterota bacterium | reverse complement strand
GACAACCACTATCTGCGAGCCTGTCCACACCACACCGCTCAGCCAATTCTGCACCCCTGAAGTTCTGCTGGTCCAGGTCCCGTTCGCATTCGCGCTCACAATGTTTGCGACCAGGGTCATGCTCTTTTTCATGACCAAAACAAGGTTCCTGTCAAGGTATGTCGTATCTCCGGTCCACCCAATAAATCCATGGGATGCATCAGTCGTCACCGTAAGCCTCACCGTATCGCCAATGGTATAGCCACTCTGGTCCGGAACCTTTATAATACTGCCGCCCGGAGCAGAAACCGAGGTCGTGAGCGTGAGGGTTCCGCCTCCCGGACCAAGCGGACCGCCGGTTTTGTCTGAACAACAGCAGATAGAGCCAATTGCTACAGCCGCGCACAATACCATACGGTTAGTCATAGTGTTCCTCTCCGGTTCTCTATAGGACTGTGTACGTCGTCAAAGCATTGCGTCAGCCGAAAGTGGACAGGTCAATAGTATAAATTAAGAGATGGTTTTGGATATAATTTATTTCATAAAAGGGGGTAAAGATTATGCAATTTTCATCCGTTATTGTCTTTTACCGTCAACTCCCGCGAGTCAGCTTGAAGTGCGTTGTATGCAATATGATGCGGGGTTTGCGCTTTGTGCCAAGGCCCGACAGTAACTAATTCATAATTTTAGAAGCTGGATTCCGGTTTGTATGTCGTCAAAGAACTGGGACAGAAACTTGTTATGGCCAGTTTATATATTCAACTGGTAGATCAGATATAAGTTTTAAAAATCTACCTCTGCTGCATATGCGCAGAAAACGAAGGCCTTCCCCATGAAATGCGCTTTTGCGTTCGTTTGCCTGATCCCGGCAGTTGTGCTTCCACAATCCCTCGACAAATCCATTGTCGACCGTATCAAAAACGCCGTCGTCTACATCGAGCAGAAACGGTCGATTGCCGTTTCAGAACGAGATTTTGTATCTTCCGGCACAGGCTTTTTTGTCTCCGCATCCGGCCATGTCGTGACCAATTATCATGTTGTCGAGGAATCGATTCCGGCCAGCTACATGTTGTTTCCGGCACCGATCACAGAGATGCGCCTTGTCATGAACAGCGGATCTCCCAACTACCGTACTCTGCATGGAAGAATCGTCGCGGTTGACAAAGAGAACGACATTGCCGTATTGGAAACCGACACCTCCGGGGTGCCGTTCCTCGGCATCGGCAACGAAAAAACCTGTGCCGAAACGACACCGGTTTGGGCGTTCGGATACCCTCTCGGCAACGCCTTCGCCCTTATTCAGCGGGGCCCGGAAGTTTCGATAACCCGCGGGACCGTCTCGGCCCTCCGGCATAACGATCGCGGCGTCCTGACTGCCGTGCAGGTGGACGCAGCGATCAATCCCGGCAACAGCGGTGGTCCGCTGGTCGACCAGAACGGAACCGTGGTGGGAATCGTCAACCGGGTCGGAGGAACCACCGGGCTCAATTTCGCTGTCCCCCTGCATTTCCTGGATTCTCTCTGCAGAAAGCTTCCGCGCCGCCAAGCATGGGGAGATTCATGCGCAATAAACCTTGTCTCAGTCCCTGCGAAAGCCCTGGTCTTCGTCGACCATACCTACAAAGGCGAAACCCCCATTGAACGGTTGACCCTCGAACGCAACCTGCACTCGCTGCTTGTTGCCAAAGATGGTTTTGAATCATTCATTGCCGAGACCGTCATTGTCGCTGACCGACGATTTGACATCACGCTGAAAACGGTCATGCCGGTTTCTCTGCAGACAGGTGATGCTGAAGTTGCGCCTCAAAAATGTGCAAGCCTGCCGAAAGCACCTTCTCACCTCCAGCAGAACATTCTGTTCAGATGCGATTTCGAAGATACGGGCGAATTCGCAAAATGGCAGCAGGAAACCGGAGGTACCGCCATCAGGACATGGTTTGTTGAAAACGGCATTCTGCAGCAATATAACAGCGACGAAATGCTTCACGCGATTTATTTCGGTGACACCTGCTGGAAAGACTATGCTCTGACTGCCAGGGTGAAAATCAACGATTCCCATGACGACAGCCGCGCCGGCCTGATTTTCAGGGAAAATACTGACGGTTTCTATCTCTTCCGTATCCACCGCGAATCAAACAAGGTGCAGCTTGCATATCATTCCCGCCACCCCTTTGGCTGGTTTGTGCTTGCGGAGAAGGGGATCGGCGCCACGGTCGGAGATGCCTGGCACCACATGACCGTATCGGCTTCCGGCACCTCGATCGCGTGCTATCTGGACGAATCGTGCTTGTTCAGAACGTCAGCCGGGTATTCCGCCCGCGGCAGGGTCGGCTTTTACTCGGTTGAAAGTAAAGCCTCATTCGACAGCTGCTTTGTCCTGCGTCCTTCGCAGGACTTCACAGCCGGTGCCCCGCCGGCGTTGTCGAACCTTGTCTCTTTCTGGTTTACCGACGAGTTTGATCTGCACTCCACGTGGTGGCAGCAGCATTCGCTGGGCGCTTCATTTCCGCAAGCATGGCAGTACAGCCAGGGCGGAAGTGCCCAACCGCTGCGCGATGAAAAATTGATACTCGGCGAATGCACACGCTATCGCCTGAGTGATTTTACGCTCCGATTGACAGTATCCACCGGTGACAGCGGCACCAATTCACGGATAGGCGTATTGTTCAGGAAAAATGGCGATAACTACTGTGCCGTAGAGCTTTCAAAAAAGGATTCAAAGGTCCGCCTGCTACAGATTACCAGAGGAAAAAGCAGGACACTCGAAGAGGAAGAGATGCATGAATATGTTTTCGGCCGGACATCGCAAATTGCTCTTCTAGTCAACGGCACCTCCGTGGAATGCCGTATCAACGATTCGCCGGTCCTAACCTGCAGAAAAAGATCGCTGACCGTTAGCGAAGGTACCGTTGGACTCATGACCTACGGCATTGCGGCGGTGTTTCACAAAATGACGGTCTCTTCTTTAGTCAAGAAACAGTAATCGTACCACAGCATGACACGAGGCTTTTAGTATGGCGGCTGGTACCAATACAGGCTATA
This sequence comes from uncultured Fibrobacterota bacterium, assembly GCA_903888815.1. Taxonomy (GTDB): domain Bacteria; phylum Fibrobacterota; class Chitinivibrionia; order Chitinivibrionales; family Chitinispirillaceae; genus BOG-1184. The sequence continues at coordinate 379 of CAISVC010000586.1, read as the reverse complement.
CTATTCAAGTCTGCCATCCGGCAGGTCGGAATCCATTATTTCGGAAGGTATTACAAGACGGAGGAAATTTCTCCAGAGCACGCGGTTTATAACCAAACAATTCCGATTGAAACAGTAAGCCCTCGCCGCTTTCGCCACGAGGGCTTTTTATTTCACGATCCGGCCGTGGCGCCGTATCAGAACTTAAAGGCGTATCCGGCCATAAAACTGAATACCGAGTTCTTAACGACGGGAGCTTCAGTCTTGCCAACGGCTTTATCAGTGTTGCGTCCCGCATTTAGTACGCACTTAAATACCGCGATAATTTCATAAGTTAATTTCGAAAAATAATCGGTTGTATTTCTCCGGCTGGACGGATTCTCCGGTATGCCGGGATTAT
>CAISVC010000585.1 GCA_903888815.1 uncultured Fibrobacterota bacterium | reverse complement strand
CTGCTGGTCGTCCACCTGACGGGCCATGCCGGCCAGCCGCCCTCCGAAATACTTAATGAACTGCTGTGGGACTCGCCGGATCCGCTTGCCGCCCGCTGTGCGACGCCGCCGGATACTGCGGCATCATCCACGAAAATATTCATTGCAGGCGCCTACCACGATCTTTATCGCAGCGTCGTCGCCGAGAAGAGCGGCTCCAAGGCGGTGTTGGATAAAACCGAACTGTTCTCCCCGCAAGGGAAGGCCGGCATTGCATTCGAACGGAACAACTGGGGTGTTATGGCGTGGGCGCGTACCGGTATGATCGAGGCACGCTGGCTCGGCCGTGAAAAGGAATATACTGTTGACGGCAGGGCGCTCTTTAACAGCATGTCGCTTGCAGGCTGGACTGGAAACCGGCGCGGCCGGATTGCTATCGGGTTTGGCTATGATTTCGGGCTTCCCTTCGACTACCGCCGTTCCGGCACTTCAACGCTCATCGGCAATGCCCGGGCTTTTCTTGAAGATCCGCATATTGCTCATTTTCTGTCCGGCACCGTGTTCATTCAGAATATCTCCCTGACGTGTTACGAAACCAGGAGCCCACTTTTTACCGCATCGGCAAGAGTTGAAAAGCAGTCGAACCGCGCGTTCGTGGAAGTCCCTCTTGCCGCCGCCGGTCAGGAGGCAGGGGCAAAGGCCGAAGTTTCATACGGCAGGAACCATTGTTCCTTAAATTACGGTTTTACGAACATGTCAAGCGATACCGCGCTTTCGGGAGAGAACCTTATTCCGGCGAAGCTTGCGGGACAAGGGGGCCGGTGCGGTTTCCGCATTTTGCTCGGCGATGTCCGGTTCATGCCTGCGGCGGAAATCAATGTATTGTCATACCATTTGAAAATCCGCGGGTACGATTACAGCGATACGAACGCTTACTGCTGGCTTGACAGCAATTATGTATTATTCGTCAATGGCCGGGTGTCGGCCGGGGGACCATGGAAATTGCGGGCCGGCCTGTTCGGTGAATACCTGAATGGCTGGAGCAGAAAGTTCGGGCGGTTTGACCCATACCTTTTTTCCGAATTCACCATTTTTGACCCTGTAAAATACCGTCTCGATACGGTTATCGCGCGGTATCATGCCGCAGGTTTTTATCTTGAGCGGAACTTCAGCGTTTTTCGCAGGGACAGTGCAGGTGCAACGATCAATATGTCATACGTAAAATCGTCCGGGTTCGTCAATACACGGCAATATGATTTTACCTATCTGATTCCACGGCTTATTAATCCGCAGACCCTGACGTTGCTTGACGATGAACTGCTCCTGCTTGTTCCTGAGGTCCGGTATACAGTCCTGCTGCGCTGTTTTTCATGCACGGTGGCTTTGCGGCAGCTTATTCCCATAAGCCTTAAAAGAGGGGGAGGGCAGGGGGGCGCTTCCGCCGGCCCGCCTGTCTCGCGGAGCGTCCGCGGCGGGACAACGGTAAAGGTGGAGGCCGAATATCGCTGGTAACACCTTTCAGTTCCGGCCTCAACAGTTTACGCGTATACCCTGTAGTCAATTTCCGGAAAGATATTATTGCATGATTCGAGATAGGCCACGAGGTCCTCTTCGAGGGTATTTTTATTCATATCCTCATGGAGCCGGAGGAAATTGGCGATATGTTCCCTGGTGCGGCGGACCGCATAATTCACCATAGTGCCGCTTTTCATGATAAACGCCCAGTCGCTCGACTCGGCGAGCATGAGCTCCCGCGCCATCTGATTGAGGGCTCGCCTCGCAAGGCCTTCGGCTTCCGGATAGCGGCGCGCGGACTCGGTCATGAGCTCCTCCATGCGGGAAAGATGGCGGTAAATCCAGTCGTTGCTCTCATGGAGCCACATTTTCGAGAATCCGCCTTCGCCCCAGCTTGAAAACGACGGTTCGCTCCGCTGGTTCTCCGGGTGACGTTCAAGATAATCGGATGCGGTGACAAGCGAAAGCGTGTCCTGCTCGAATGCTATTTTGCGGATAAGAAAGTTGAGCCATTCCGGTCCTTCGTACCACCAGTGGCCGAAAAGTTCGGCATCATAGGGCGCCACAATGAGGGGCGGCCGGTCCATGAGCGGCGCCAGGCGGCGGATCTGCTGTCCCCGGTTTGACAAGAAATCACCGGCATGTTCATCGGCGATGCGGAGCGCCTCAAGGCGTTCGTAAGGTTTCTTGTCAGGGCTCTTTCGGTCCGTGACCCTGTAATACTTGATGCCGGTCTGGATGCGAATACCCAAGGGGTCGATGTGCGGGCGGAGATAATCGATATCAAGGTCGAATCCGATGTCGCGGTAGAATTCGCGGTACGAGGGATGCCCAGGGTATCCTTCGTCGGCGCTCCATACCGAACGGGATGATTCGGCATCCCGGCCGAATGCCGCGACGGGTGCTTCTTTGCATATGACAGGAGCAAACACGCCGTAGTCGGGCCGCGGATCGGCGAACAGCAGACCGTGGGTGTCGACGAAAAAATACCGGAAGTCCTCTTTATCAAGTATCGTTTCCAGGCCAGGATAATACCCGCATTCCGGCAGCCAGAAACCTTTGGGATCGCATCCGAAAAAGCGGCGGTAGGCGTCCGCAGAAACGCTGATCTGGGCGCGGACCGCCCGCTCGCTCGACTGCATATTCGGCAGGAACGCATGGGTTGCGCTGCAGGTTATGATCTCGAGTACGCCCCTGTCCTGGAATCCTCTGAACGCCGCCACAAGGTCCCGGGCGTACACTTCTTCATAGAGCCTGCGGCACTCGGAAAACCGATCATAGTACATTTTCGCGGTCTTTGAGAATTCCGGATGCCGGGCCGTACGGTCGATCTCTTTTTCAGCGAGCCGGATGAGTTTACCGAGATGCCACAGGTACCGCTCCTGGAGAAGGACATCGCTGAACATCGAACAGAGTGTCGGCGACAGCGACAGGGTAAGCCGGAAAGGTACGCGGTCGTCAAGAAGCGTCGTGAAGTGCGCGAGGAGCGGCAGATAGGTTTCGGTCAGTGCTTCGTAAAACCAGTTCTCTTCGAGCATGTAATCGTTCTCCGGGTGACGCACGAAAGGAAGATGGGCGTGCAGAACCAGGCAGAGATAGCCCTTTGGGGTATCCCCGGATTGAAGCGATGACCGAGTCGGAAATGATGTATCATTCATAGGGCGCACAATGTCAGCAAGGAGCTGTTGTCGAGCGGTGAAGGAGTGTCTTTCATGTACCGTAGGTTAAACCCGGATAGCCTGTCATTAATTGCCCCGCACCAGGGACCGGTGTTTCCAGCATGTCCGCGGTAAAATCGGACGGCGGAGCGGCAATCGCAAGCGATCGCGCGGAAAAATCGATCAGCTTTTTCGTATCTGCCTGTGCTCTCTTTTTGCCCGAAGGCTTCTGTACCTGCGCCGCGGGTACGGCAACCTCATTGGAAGAACACAACGCTACAAACCGGCCCGACGATGCAGTCCCGTATTCGAGCCTATAACGGTGACCAGGTTCCGGCACGCGGATATACTGGCTGAATATCTGTTTCCCGACAGGGATATCACTGACCGGCTTTTCACGAGGTTTACGGCCGCCCCTTGCTGCAACCTCATAGAGCCGCAGGAGCGCCGGTGATGAGGCTTCCGTATTCTCCGGCACTGTTTTGCTGACAGTATCACCGGGTATTTCCCAGTACGTAAAAAGGCTATAAGGATCCCGTGGAAGGACACGGAGGTACGTTTCATTGTACATGGCGGGCAGCTCATGCCGGACAGGCCGGCGCGGTACAGGCGGCGGTTCATGGTGAAGAAGGGGCTTTGCAGCCGCCGAAAGCTTGCCGGTATCGGGTCGGAGCGGCGGGGATACGCTTTTTACCGGATGCGGGTGGCTGTCTGTCCGGCGTGAAGCAGCTGAGAAGACTCGCCTTTTTTTTGTTGCCATTTGTTTTTCAAACGCATTTAGTATCTGATGCCGGTATTCTGCGACCATTTGCGGCCGCCGTTAATGCCGACGAATAATTGCAGAAAATTATCTGAATACCCCAATCGGCTGTCTGACCTTTTTCCGTATTCGGCAATGAGATCGACGAGACCGCCGCCTCTGAGCAGGGGCAGGCCGACGCTCAGGCCGAAAGCGAATTCGGAGGCAGTGACAATGGGCAATTGACTGTATCTGAAGCCTGCACGATACTGCATGATTTCCCAGTAGCGAGGCACCAGGAGGTGCGGTGCAGGAATAAACTGCGCCCCGCCCGCAAACGACAGCGCATTGTCGACGTTTCCGCCAAGTTTTTCCTGCGAGTAATAATCCTGCCACAGGGTGATACTGCCGCTCGCAGCTGCCATCCATTCCGGAGAAAACGCATACGATATGCCGAGCGACAGGGACGGCGGCAGATAAAGGGAGAACTCCTGAGGTCCGGGACGGCCTCCGGCGGTATCGATACTGCCCAGGATCCGCGAAGCTTTGCCTTTAAAAACGTACTCACCGGCCATGCCGAACGTGAGTTTGTGCAGCGGCACCAGGATGCCCCCCCGCACGGCATTGCCCCGGAAAATGCAGCTTATTGAATCGGGCCGCGGCTGACCTTGGTTGTCGATGGTCGCGCTGTACTGGGTGATTTCATCGCTTGATAGATAGATCCGTTCGTAACTTATGCCGACGAGTGCAACGCTGCCGACGGTGCGGCCCCATCCTGCCTGCCAGGAACTCATCCCTCCCACTACCGCAACTCCCAGACTTTCAGCAACACTGATACCGTTGCTCAATGTACGCATGCTGTCCCTGACAAACCTGTAATTCATGGTATTGCGTTTATCAAATGAAAAGCCGAATGATCCAACCGGATTTATCGGAAAGGCAAACGAAAAAATCCGCGGTGAAAGCGCAAAGAGCAGGGAGCTTTTTCTGCCCTGATTGATGGAAAGGAAATCGAAGGACGCCACCGCCGAAAACACGGCACGGTTCATGCCGCCGAGGTTCGCGACATTGTCGGCCATGCCGAAAAGGTCGTTCTGAACCCCGGTACCGGCGCCGCCAATAGCGAGGGACGGTCCGGCGGAGTGGGCCACCGGCTGGCCTCCGGGACACTGCACCGAAAGAATCGACTGCGCGTAGGGCGCAGAATACAGCAGCGCAGCGATGATCAAAGTTCTGTCGAATTCCTTCAGTAGCATTGTCGTTTCCAGGCTGATCAGGGAACCGATATCATCGCGGTGAGGAGCGGCACCGTGTTCCAGCGGGCTTTTTTCCACACCTGGTTGATATCCTCATTGAATCGCAAATACAGATACAGTACCGGCGACGGATCATTTTGTTCGTACCATCGCAGTGTCGGGCAGAGGTTCACCAATGTCCGCGCTGCGCCCTGGATCGTAACGGTGCCGGGCGGACTCTGGGGATTCTTTCCTGCGAAAAGCGAATCGAGCACGGTACCGTCGCTCTCCAGCTTGTGCCAAAGTAGGTAACGGACGTTCAGCGTGTCACCAGCCTTCGGTCCCTGTAATGAAAAAATTGCGGAAACAAAGAGCGCACGCCGCGGATCCGCCATATCGCTTGTCGTTTCCCAGAGTTTTACTGCGTCATAGTGAAAAACAGCGGTTCTTTTCGACGCATACCTCAAAGCGGGAATAGTATCCAGGGAATCTGCAGTGATGTCTTCGCCGTAATAGTAAGAAACATTCAAAGAACCATAGGTTACATATTTGTCGGTGGAGTCCGTACCGCCGCGTCTGAACCTGATTGCCATCTGCGGGTTGCCGTTGAGCCGCACAAGGCTGTCGCATGAAATTACTGACAGTATGAAACCGAAGGTGTCCCGCACATAGTGGGCCCTTGCCGAATCCCTGTTGGAGGTCGTACACGCTTTGAAAATCATTGCGGTCAGGGAGTCCGGCAAATGGAAGATCGAATCCTTCAAATTGCTGTGTGCTGTGTCAAGAAAACTCATTGTGTCGAGAGCGACGTCGCTTGAGGTGGGGTTCAGGGCGTGCGACCGATCATTGGAATACCAGGCTGCGATGCGGCACACTGATGGAAAGTTTGTATCGCGGACGAAACGGATGATGACCTCTTTCAGCGTATCATTCGGCGCGTTTCGTCTGGTTGAGCCGGTGTCAGGCGTGCAGACGAACTGCACGTAACCGGCGGCCCGTTCATCATCCTTTATACCCATCACCATTTTACTTCCTGTTGCTGCGTGGACGCCGAACATCCTGTCGCCGGGGGCAGGAAGGCTGGAGGCGCTGACAAGCGCCGAGCTGTCCATGACATATTCGCGGAAATGTTTATTAAGAGTTACCTTGTCGGGGTAGATATCTTCGATTACGTTGCCGCCGAGGTCCGTGGAATCGTCAATGAATTTTGAACAGGAAAACAGCACCCCAAGAGAGATACCGGCGGCCAGCGGACAATACCATTTACTTTTGCGCATGAAGTGCCTTTAGCGGTACGTTCAGGAACGGCCGCCGCGCCGACAGGTCATGAGCGGTCACGGCGGCCAATCGAGAAAAAATAGGTTAATGGGATAATGAAGTCAATCGATAGAACAGGTGTTTGCTGAAATTGAAAACGGTTTTCGCAAACAGGGCTTATTTAGTATTTTACTATATAGTTTCGTTATATCCATTTCCTGTCGAGACAAACCGGAGAGAATGCTTCCTGCTGCAGACCGAATTCGGGGAAAAGGGAGGATTATTGTATGGCACCAGTGATCAAACAGCCTGCAGACGTATGAGCAAGGTACTCGCCAGATTCTGCATCAACTTCTACAGCACGGCGTTTGAGCTGGCGAGAAGGCTGGCGGGGCCGATGCTCGCCAGCGTCGGCAGGTCAAAAGGCTGGAATCTTGACGAACGCCAGAAAATGCCTCGCGTGGTACGCGATTGCCGTTCCCGCAGCACGGTCTGGGTGCATGCCGCTTCGCTCGGGGAAGTGAAGCTCCTGCTGCAGTTTCTGGAAATGCTCGAAGCCCGTAATCCCGACGACTGCTATGTGGTGACGGCGACCAGTGCGAGCGGCGTCGAATATCTGGAGCGCATGAAGCGGCCGTCTATCGTCGCCATCGGTTTTCTGCCGCTCGATACGCTGCCGCTTATGAAGTCGCTGGTCAGAAATTTCCGTGTTTCGCGTCTGTGGCTTCTCGAAACCGAGCTGTGGCCGAGCATGCTGTGGGCATGTTTCAGCACCGGAATTCCGGTCGGCATCGCCAATGCGCGGATCGAAGAGAAATCGTTTGCTCATTATCGCCGCTTTGGGCCGGTCGTTCGCCTGCTGCTGGAGCGGCTCGATGTGGTGCTGGCGCAGAATGAAACCTATAGGCAGCGTTTCCTTGAGCTTGGGGTCAGGCCGGAAACCCTGCACATCGTGGGAAATATCAAAGGGAATATACGGATCGGGCGTCCTGCGGCCGGCGAACGGCTGAAACTTCGCCGTTCAATGAACATTTCCGGGCAAGATGTCGTTGTTACGGCCGGATGCCTGCACCAGGGAGAAGGCGTGGTGATCCGGCGGTGCCTTGACGAGCTTTCCCGCCGCGGACGCCGCTGCAAATGCATTATTGTGCCCCGTCACCTTGAGGAATCACCAGGGATAACCGGAGAGCTTGGAGGTCCCGCGCTGCGGCTCTCCGATACGGTCACCAATGAGGACTGGGATCTCTGTATCGTTGAGAAGCTGGGCATCCTCGAAGCAATGTACCGGATTGCTGACGCAGCCGTGGTCGGCGGCACTTTTGTGAATATCGGCGGGCACAACGTGTGGGAACCGGCCCGGTTCGGTATTCCGGTTTTTTTCGGACCAAACTACCACGCCCAGAGCTCGGGATGCGAAAGATTGCTCGCTTTCGGCGTCGGGTTTACAGTTGCGGACGGGGAAGAACTGGCCGGCAGTCTCGAACGGACGCTGTGGGTCGATACGGAGAAGTTCGCGCATGCCGAAGCCCTTTTTGCGGAAAACAGCAACCAGCAGCGGAGCGTGGTGGAGCCGCTTATTCCATGAGCGCACTGTTTGACAAAAAAGAAGACCTGCGCACCGTGCGGTGTTTTATTCTCTCCGGCGAAGATGCGGTGAGCCGCGAGCGTGCGCGGGAAGGGATCCTCGCCGGCCTCGAAGCGGCCGCAGGGCCCTGCAGCCGTGAATCCTTTGATCCTGCAGTGGAATCGGTTGCGCTTTTTGCGCAGAGGATGCTGACGCCGTCGCTCTTTCAGGAGACTCGCATTTTTCACTTCCGTCACGCCCAGACGCTTCACGATGAGGAACTGGCGGAGCTTGCTGCGGCGCTTTCGGGCGATATTCCGGATATCTATTGCATTATTGAAATCGATGAGGAGAAAAAGGACGCCGCCCGGGTTATTAAAGAACTTCATATTGACAAACGCGGCAACACCTGCCGTACCTTTGAGTTCGGGAAACCGGCCGATTGGCAGATTCCCGACTGGCTGGTCGTTAACGTACCGCTGCTTATCGGCAGACGGATCACAAAAGTGGATGCCGAGTATCTGGCAGAACGGGTAGGGTATGATCTGGATGTCCTGCATTCTGAGCTGCAGAAAGTGGATTTGTATCTCGCTTCCGGTGCGCCGGTGAGCCGGGCGGCGATCGAACATATCACGGCGAGCGTACGGGAAATGACCGCCTTCGAACTTGCCGCAGCGGTCGGGCGGCACGATTTCCCCCTCGCGGTGCGGATCATTGAGGCGCTTTTTTCTGTCAATGTGCATATGCCGCTTGTCGTTTCCGCGCTGACGAGGCATTTCTGGGCTCTTTTCAGAATAAAAAAGTTTCTGGCAGCCAATCCCGGTATAGGCCGCCGCTTTGCCGCCTCGAAAGGCTACAAAAATCCGGATCAAACCGCGACGGGTCTTGCTATCGGTAAAGCAGCGGGACTTTTGCACGACGGCGAGGAACGTAAGATTTATCCGGTACTCATCAAATCCGGTATCGTGGAACAGGCGTCCGGATTTTCGGAGGACGAGCTGGCCCGCATATTCGGGTGGTTTCTGGAATTCGATACCGGCGTCAAGACCGGAAGGATCGAGCCGACCCGTCACGCCCTGCAGATGCTCTGTTACCGCATTATACGGATCCGCACGGCGGCATCGGAGGGCGCCGCAGAATGAGGTACTTTTTCCGGGTTGAGTATGACGGCACCGGCTATGGCGGATGGCAGCGCCAGCATAATGCGCCGAGCATCCAGGCGGCGCTGGAAAAAGCGTTCGAAACCGTCACCCGTGTGCCGTGCCGGATTACCGGTGCCGGCCGCACCGATGCCGGTGTCCATGCGCGGGCTCAGGGTGCGCACCTTGACCTTGATGCGAAACTAGACACACGCGAAAGCGAATTGTCGGTCAATTCGCTGCTGCCGCCTGATATCGCCGTCTATCATCTGCAGCCGGCCGATGAAACGTTCCATGCGCGCTATTCCGCACTGTCACGGCGGTACCGTTACTTTATGTGTCCGCGCAAGCGTCCGCTTCTCTTCAAGCGTGTATGGATGGTATTTTACGAGGTGGACTGGAAGCTCGTGGAAGAGGAGAGCGCCGTGCTTATCGGCACGCACGATTTCAGCACATTCTGCGCGACCGGCAGCGGGACGCGGCACGCCCGGTGTACGGTGACGCGTGCGGAGCTTTCAAACGAAGGCGACCTGAAAGTTTTTACTATTGAAGCAAACCGTTTTGTTTATACAATGGTGCGATCACTTATCGGGACGCTCATCGACATCGGAAGAGGGCATAGTACCGATTCGATCGCCGACCTTCTCGCAAGCAGGGACCGGAAGCGTGCCGGCATGACCGCGCCCGCCTGCGGGCTCGTGCTCGACAACGTTTATTATGGAGGAGTTGACTAATGAAATCTTCGACGACCAGAGCGGGTCTTTATGTGCTGCTCGTGGCTCTTGGTGCGGCGTTCGGCCTCATCACCGGTGGAGAAGCGATCCGCCATATTTACGGCGTGAGTCAGGGATTTTCACTTTTTGAATGGAAAAAAGATACGGCGTCGGTGCGTGAAAACGCCGCGCCGGGTGAGTCGTCCGGCCGCGATAATACGCCTGCCGATGCGCTGTTCCGGACACGTGATAATGCCATAGTCCGTGCGACCCGCACGGTTGCTCCCTGCGTGGTCGGCATTGTGGTTACGCAAATACAGGTGGTGCGAAATCCCTATTATACCGATGACTTTTTCGATTTCTTCTTCGGTCCTGATCTGCTGCCCCGTTACCGCCAGGTCGAGAGCATCGGCTCAGGATTCGTGATCCGCAGCGACGGCATGATTCTGACAAACTATCATGTGATTCAGAACGCGGCAAAGCTCTATGTCAACTTTTCCGACGGCCGCCGTATCGAAGGAAAAATCGTAGGGGCCGATGACCGCGCCGATATCGCCGTTGTATCGGTAATCGACGGCTCCTTCCGCTCGGTCAAATTCGGGGATTCCGATCATAGCATGACCGGAGAGTGGGCTATCGCCATCGGCAATCCGTTCCTTAATTTCATCAACGATGCACACCCCACCGTGACGGTCGGCGTGGTGAGCGCCCTGAACCGGAATTTTGCGCCTGCGGAAGGGGTATATTACCAGGGCATGCTGCAGACCGACGCGGCCATCAACCCCGGCAATTCTGGCGGCCCGCTTGTCAATGCGGCGGGCGAAGTGATCGGCATCAATACTTTTATCTATACCGGTTCGACGAGCAACAAAGGATCGATCGGCATAGGGTTCGCCATTCCCATCAACCGGGCCCGCCGGGTCGCCGAGGAGCTTATCAAATATGGCCATCGCCGCGACGTGTGGACCGGCATTGCGGTGCAGAATATCGACCGTTCATTGGCGCTTGCTCTGGGAAACGAAAAGGCTGAGGGCGTGGTCATCGCGAGCGTGGAGCCCAAAAGTCCCGGCTCTGCGTCCGGCGTGAAAAGCGGCGACATCATCGGTCAGCTCGGCAGTCGTCGTATTCAGTCGCACGCGGACATCGACGGTTTTTTCCTGGACTACTTTGTCGGCGACACGGTGCGAATGGATATTATCCGTAAAGGTAAACATTGTATACTGCCGCTTATCCTCAGGGAGGCACCGGCCCGATAGGGGAGCTGCCGGATGCGGCCTCCAGGCAGGATATTCTGCGGCAAAAAGTATCTTCTGTATGCATCATATCGAAAAACGGCGGTACGGGGGAAAGGAAAAATTCTATGGCAGGCCTTCTCAGGGAACGATCGCTGCCGGCGCTCATCATAACGGTCATTGTCGGCATCATTATCGGTTCGTTTCTGAATAGTTTCGTGGCGATGCTGCCGGGCGGCGCCAATGTCGTGAAAACCTTTTTTACCTACAGCATACCTTTCGGCATCGGTGATTTTGTCAACAATAAACCGATCCTCATCGACCTGGCTGCCATCAAATTCCAGATCGGCTTTCAGATCAAATTCAGCCTGCTGTCGCTCATCGGCCTCGTGGTGAGCCTGTATCTGTTCAGGTGGTACCGATAAGAGAACGATCAGCAATACGTTTCCAACCATTATGATAGATCCGCACGTTGATAATCCTAAGAGCCCGAAGTATTATATCAAAAGATATCTGTACCGGAACAGGGATATTTTAAAGGGGAAAATAGTCCTGGATATACCGGCGGGCAATGGCACCGCGACTGAAATGCTTCTCAAATTGGGTTGCAGGGTTGAACCACTCGATTTATTCCCTGAATATTTCCTGCCGAAAGCGGTCGAATGCAGACGGGCGAATATTGCGGAAAAAATCCCGGTGAACGATTCGTACGCCGACTGCGTACTCTGTCAGGAAGGGATCGAGCATTTCAGCGACCAGTTGAAAGCGTTCAGAGAGTTCAACCGGGTGCTGAAAAGGGGCGGCCGATTGATAGTGACCACTCCCAGCTATTCGAACCTCAAAGCGAAATTGAGTTATCTGCTTTTTGAAACCGAATATTGCAATAAATTAATGCCGCCGAATGAAATCGACAGTATCTGGATGTCTGACAAGTCCATCACCGATGAAATATACTTCGGCCATATTTTTCTTATCGGAATTCAGAAGCTTCGGTTACTGGCAAAACTTGCTGGTTTTAAAATAGCTGAAGTAAACTTCATGCGGCTGAACAAGACGTCGCTTGTTTTTTTTCCGCTTTTATACCCTTTTATTCTCGTTTCGTCATATTTTACCTATTGGCGATGGATGCGAAAAAACAAGAATGTTCCCGGGGAAATAAAAAAGAGGGTCTACAAAGAGCAGCTGGCAGTAAACATTAACCCGAAAATACTGCTCGATGAGCATCTGTTTGTTGTGTTTGAAAAAGTTGATGAGCTCGACCAGATCGCATTCAACATGAAAAGTCTGTTCAAACCGTTTAAAACAATAATGTAGGTTCATCGCTGAGAAGCATACGCAGATCATTGCCCCAAGGAATCATGGCAGCATATGGCTTTTTTCAATATGACAATAGCCGAAGCTTCACAACAGATGGCCAACGGCTCAATGCGCTGTGTTGACGAGACCGGCCGCGCGCTTTCGCTTATTGATGCAGCCGATGCCGGTCTGCATGCATTCCTGTCGGTTAATAATAACGGGGCGCTCCGGCGCGCCGAAGCGCTCGATAACCTGCCGGTTTCCGAAAAGAAAAAGCTCCCTCTTTTCGGCATTCCGATTGCCATCAAGGACAATATCTGCACCAAAGATATTCCGACCACCTGCGGGTCCAAAATGCTCGAAAATTTCGTGCCGCCCTACGATGCCACGGTGGTTGAGGCGCTGCAGAACGCCGGTGCTGTGATCGTGGGTAAAACCAACATGGACGAGTTCGCCATGGGATCGAGCACCGAATCCTCCGCGTTCGGTAAAACGCACAATCCGGCCGGTAAGAACCATATTCCGGGCGGATCAAGCGGCGGCAGTGCGGCTGCCGTCGCATCAGGCATGGTACCGGCAGCTCTCGGTTCAGACACGGGCGGATCGATCAGGCAGCCCTGCAGTCATTGCGGCTGTGCAGGTCTTAAGCCCACCTACGGCCGTGTTTCGCGTTACGGACTGGTCGCCTTTGCCTCTTCGCTTGACCAGATCGGCCCTATTGCCTCGGACGTGCGGGATATCGGACGCCTGCTCGAAGCGATATCGGTTGCCGACGAGCGCGATTCCACGAACGCCCGCAAACCCTATCGCGATGACCCGTCGTATTACAGTACCGATATCCCGAACCTGAAGATCGGCCTGCCCCGGGAATATTTCGGCGAGGGGCTTTCGGAAACGGTGAGGCGCCCGCTTGCGGCGCTTCTTGACAGGATGAAGGGCTGCGGCGCCGAAACAGTCGACGTATCTCTTCCCAATGTCAATTATGCGGTCGCCACCTACTACATCATCTGTACCGCCGAGGCGTCATCGAACCTTGCCCGCTACGACGGCGTTAAATATGGACACCGCAGCACTGCGGCGTCGATGCTTGGCGATCTTTACACCCAGTCGCGGGAGGAGGGGTTCGGCAACGAAGTCAAGCGCCGCATCATGATCGGCACCTATGTGCTGAGTTCAGGCTACTACGATGCCTATTATCTAAAAGCCGCCCGGGTGCGGACGCTTATTGCCCGTGATTTCGAGCAGGCATTCACCGCCTGCGATGTCATCATGTCGCCGGTTGCCCCGACCCCGGCTTTCAGGATCGGTGAAAAAACCAGTGATCCGCTCCAGATGTATCTGACCGACATTTACACCGTGTCGGCTAATCTTGCCGGAATTCCGGGTATCAGCGTGCCGGCCGGGCGCAGTCCCGAAGGGCTGCCCATCGGTGTTCAGTTCATGGCCAGGCAGTGGCATGAAGGAACCTTGCTCAAGGCGGCCTTCGCCGCCCAGCAGTTGAGTCAATGATATGCGCCCTTCGGTACCGGCTCGACACGGCATCGCAATCATAGTTGTTGCGGGGGCGTGCATTTTCTGCGCCGGGTGGTTTACAGGATGTATGTCCTCCACCGTGCGTTACGGCAGGCCACGGCCTGTTGAGGCGGCGGAGGAGGGAGCGCTCCGTTATGACAGCACCGCACCTAACCGACGGGGTTCGATCGAAACGGAGCGGCTCAAAAAAATACTCGACTCCTACCTTGGCACACCGTACCGGTACGGCGGCATGTCGAGGGAGAATGTCGATTGTTCCGGGCTTGTGTGTCTTGTGTTCCGCGAGCTTAATGGTGCCCTGATGCCGCGGTCGGCCGTCGATATGGTGAAGCTCGGCTCGCCGGTTCGGTTTGCAGAGGTGAAAGCGGGGGATCTGATTTTTTTCCGGTGGGGATTTTTCGGCACGGTCGACCATGTCGGTATTTGCACAGGGGAAGGACGTTTCGTTCATGCAAGCTCTTCATACGGCGTTATCGAGAGCAGTCTGAACGACGAGTATTACCGTTCACATTTCGTTGCAGCAAGGAGGTTATTCCAGTGACTATTGCTTTTGCGGGCGAACGAGGGGCTTTCGGCGAGCTCGCCGCCATCGAATATTTCGGCGAGAAAGAGAAATCGGCTGCAGTTCCGGAATTCAGCGATGTATTCCGCGGTGTTGCGCGAGGCCGGTACCGTTTCGGCGTGGTGCCGATCGAAAACTCGCTGGCCGGGAGCATCCACGAGAATTACGACCGGCTCCTTGAGAGCAACCTGCATATCGTCGGTGAAGTGCTGCTGCGCATACGGCACTTTCTTATCGCGAACAAGGGAATTTCCCGGCGGCAGATCCGGAGGGTCTTTTCGCATCCTGCCGCCTTCGGGCAGTGCAGAAAATTTCTGAAAAGGTTTCCGTACCTCACCGTGGTGCCGGTCTCCAATACCGCCTGGGCGGTGAAAAAAATCCGCAATGAAGGACTCAATGACGCGGCGGCCATCGCTTCCCAGCAGGCGGCCGTTGACTTCGACATGCAGGTCCTTGCGCGCAACATAGAGGACACAAAGTGGAACACCACCCGGTTTCTGGTAGTAGCGAAAAAATTCAGGTTTCCATTGCCGGCTGCCAAATCAGCCTCAAAGTCCGCCGCGAAGCGCATAAAAAGCTCGATCGTCTTTTCGACGAAGGACATTCCGGGGGCGCTTTACAAATGCCTTAGCGTTTTCGCCCTGCGAGATATCAATTTATACAAGATCGAATCGCGCCCGGTTCATGGACGCGGATTCCAGTACCTTTTTTACCTTGATTTCGCCGGCGACGCGCGCAACGACGTGCAGCGGAACGCGATCAACCATCTGCAGGAAATCACGACGTTCTACCGGTTCCTGGGTTCGTATCCAGTCGGCACGCCGCTTGACCCCGAATACCGTAAGCGACCGTTGCTATGAAAAAATGAGCCCTGCCTTTCAGGCAGGGGCTCATGCAGAATCCGTTATTTTGCAAGAATGATTACGTTTTTGCCATTGCCTTGAGGCATTTCATACACACCTTGATCCGTTCATGAGTACCGTTCTTTACCCGGCGGATAGTGCGCAGGTTGGGAAAATAGATGCGCGGATTAACGTTATGCGCATGGGAAATCGTTCGTCCGGACCGCGGATGTTTACCGCAGATAGCACAGGTCTTTGCCATGATCGCTCCTCTATAGCATATAAAAAACGGCTTAAAAAATATCTTGTGCAGCAGATGCTGTCAAACAAACTTTCGATCGGGCAACTCTTTCTATCGGTTCTGCTGAGGAGCGCCCATGTCAACTTTTTGCTGGGCCTGCGCAATGAAAAAAAGACTTGTCACAAAAACGGACGAAACACTGCATATACGCCACATAGCAATGCTCCTTCTTTGAGGTGCAATGCGTTTCAATTAAAAACGGAAAGAAACCCATTGCAGGTTCCTTTCCGTTCACTTTCCAATCTTCCGGTTATTGCTTTATTTCACCCGCCGCTCGACCGTTTCTTTATCAACGTTGTCCCGCAGCGCGTCTTTGAACGAACGGTCGAGGTAGATGCGTTCGGCGTTCGGGTCATCGCTGTCGAGGATATATACCGGCGTGGGATTATCAAGATACCCGACCACTTCCGCCTTATCGAATACGAAGGTCTTGCTTTTACCGATCGTCACCACGAGCCGCTTTTCGATCCATCCGGTCTGACCCTCGGCGTTCTGGATCTTATAATGATCGCCCTTTGAATCGACGATCAGCAGCCGGTCGTCCGGTCCTACCTTGAAGATCGGCTGTTCATACACTTCGCGGATCTGGTTTTTATATACTCCGATATTGTTTTCCTTCGGCTGGACATATTTCTTCGTATCGGCTGCCCAGAGAGCGGTCGTTGCCATGAGCATAATAAAAAGAAGGCGACTTAAACGCATATGATACTCCTTGTTACTATAGACATACTCCAGACATACTCCCTGGTTAAAGTATAATAAATTGCATTTCAGAAATCAACATTTTACCTTAAAACCGGATTTTCAGCCGGTAAAATTGACATCCATATCCTTTGCCGCTTTTGTTTCATCGAGCCGGCCCACCGGTGTCGTCTGCGGAGCGGCGTGGAGTGCATCCGGAGTCTCTTTTGCGGCGGCCGCGATTTCTTTCATAGCAATAATAAAAGCATCAAGCGTCTCCTTGCTCTCGGTTTCAGTCGGCTCGATCATCATCGTTTCCTTGATAATGAGCGGAAAATAGACGGTCGGCGGATGGAACCCGCGGTCAATGAGCGCTTTGGCGATATCAATCGCGTGGATACCATGCTTCATCTGGTTTTTAGCGCTCACCACGCATTCATGCATACAGGTTTTAAGGTAGGGAATATGGTAGTCATTTTTCAACGAATGCATGACATAGTTGGCATTGAGCACCGCATTTTCACTTGCTTCGATGAGCCCCTTGCCGCCCAGCATCAGAATATAGGCATATGCCTTGAGACACACGGCAAAGTTTCCGTAAAACGGCGCGATATAGCCGATCGATTTCGGGAAATCGTAATTGAGCGCATAGGTGTTGTCCGTCCGCTTGGTGATGCGGGAGACCGGCAGAAACGGTTCGAGATGTTTTCTGACCCCTACCGGGCCGGCGCCGGGGCCGCCGCCGCCGTGCGGGGTGGCAAAAGTCTTGTGCAGGTTGACATGTACAATATCAAAATCTGCGTCGCCGGGACGAAATTTTCCGAGGATCGCATTAAGGTTGGCGCCGTCGTAATACAGCTGTGCGTCGTACCGGTGGGCGAGTTCGGCGATCCGTGCGATCTGCGGATTGAAAAGGCCGAGCGTGTTCGGATTGGTCATCATGATGCCGGCCGTCTGCTCGCCGATCATGGCTTCGAGCGTGTTAGTGTCGAGCACGCCGGTGTCCGGATCGGTCGGCACCGAGCGTACGGAAAAACCCGCAATGGCCGCGCTCGACGGATTGGTGCCGTGCGCTTCGTCCGGGATAAGGATTTCGGTCTTGCGGTTGCCTTTATCGCGGTGGTAGGCGGCGATGAGCATCATGCCGGTAAGCTCGCCGTGAGCGCCTGCCAGCGGGTGTACCGTGAAAGCGTCCATGCCCAGGATTTCGCAGAGCAGCTGCTCGAGCTCGTACAGCACGGCAAGCGCTCCCTGCGTCAGCATGCCGCCGCGCCGCAGCTGTGGCAGCAGGGGATGCAGCGCCGAAAATCCCGTCAGGCCCGCGATTTTTTCCGTGATTTTAGGATTGTATTTCATGGTGCAGGAGCCAAGGGGGTAGAAATTGGTGTCGACCCCGTAATTACGGCGCGAGAGCGCGGTGAAGTGGCGCACCACGTCAAGCTCGGACAGCTCGCAGAGCGCTGCATCGGTTTTACGGCGGTATTTTTCGGCGACGGTATGGCGTGCGGGGACGTCGGAACAGGGGAGCGAAACGCCATGGCGTTCAGGAACTGATTTTTCAAAAATTATCTGCATGTGACCGCCTCCAGCGCTTCGGCGAGCTGGCCGATTTCGTACTTGGTGCGTTTTTCGGTGACCGCCACTAAAAGGTAGTTTTCCATACCGGGGTAGTAGCGGCCGAGCGGGAAACCGGCGGCGAAACCGAGTTCGACCATCCGGCCCACGCATTCGCCCGCGTCGATGGGCAGTTTTACCGTGAACTCGTTGAAGGTGGGCGACGATTCCATGACTTTGACGCCGGGTATCGTCTTGATCCGCTCCTTCGCGTAGTGCGCCTTGTCGAAACAGAGCTGCGCCACGGACTTCAGCCCCTCTCTGCCTAAAAGGCTCAGGTAAAGGTGCGCGCGCAGCGCGCACAGCGCTTCGTTCGTACAGATATTGGAGGTCGCTTTTTCGCGCCGTATATGCTGTTCGCGCGCCTGCAGCGACAGCACGAAGCCAGACCTGCCGGCTGTGTCAACGGTTCGGGCAACGATCCTGCCCGGCATCTTGCGTACGAGCGCCTTTTTTGCGGCAATGAATCCGAGGTACGGCCCGCCGAACGAGAGCGGGATGCCGAGCGACTGACCTTCGCCGGTGGCTATGTCGAATCCCTGTTCGCCAGGGGTTTTAAGGAGCGAAAGAGCGACCGGATATACAGACTGGATCGCGATGATTCCGAGTTCATGCGCTTTTTTCACGATGTCGGAGTGGTCGTCTATGACGCCGAAGAAATTAGGGTTCTGGAGCAGCACGGCGGCGGTCCGGCCGTCGAGCGCCTCAAAGACGCGGTTGCGGTCGCTCTGCCCGTGCACCACCGGTGTCTCTACGAATTCGATGGAAAGATTGGCGGTATACGAGTAGAGCATTTTCCGGTAGATCGGGTTCACCCCGCCGTCCATGATCACCTTGCGCCGGCCCGTGGCGCTCACCGCCATCTGGCAGGCCTCGTACAATGCAGTGCCGCCGTCATAGAGCGACGCGTTCGAAACATCAAGACCCGTAAGCCGGCAGATTCCGGTCTGGTATTCGTAAATCGCCTGGAGCATCCCCTGGGAGAGTTCGGGCTGGTACGGCGTATAGGCGGTGTAGAATTCGCTGCGTGATACAAGAGCGTCGACCGCTGCCGGGATGAAATGGTCGTAGAACCCGCCGCCGACAAAACAGGTCAGGTGCGAATAGTTCTGGTTTGCCAGTTTTTCGAAATAGGCAAACGTCTCGAGCTCGGATCTGCCCTGCGGCAGACGAAACGATCGTGGCCTCAAGCTTTCAGGGATATCGGCAAAGAGGTCGCCGATTGATTTGACCCCGCAGGTTGCAAGCATTTGGCGGCGCTGGAGGTCGGTGTTTGCTATGTAACTCATTGCTTATTTTCCGCTCTCAACAAATGCGTCGTACGCGGCGGCATCCATGAGGCCGGCCGCTTCAGCCGCATTAATGTTTGTCAATTTGAATATCCAGCCGCTCCCGTACGGATCGCTGTTAATACTTTCCGGCGCGGTTTCGAGACCTTCGTTTATTTCAGCGACCTTGCCGGCAAGGGGAGAATAAATATCGCTCGCCGCCTTGACCGACTCGATGACGCCGGCGCTACCTTCCTTTTTGACGTTCGTACCGGTTTTCGGGAAATCGACGAACGTGATATCCCCAAGGGCTTCCTGTGCATGCTGCGTGATGCCTACCGTTGCGTCCGTGCCTTCGATTTTTACCCATTCGTGGGTCTTTGAGTACTTAAGGTTAGTTGGGGTGGTCATTATTCATGCTCCTTTTTTAAAATTGAAAATATAAAATATATAAAATTTATCAGCTAAAGACACCTGTTTAGGTGTGGGGTGCTTTACTTTTCAGGCCGATCCGTTTTTCATTCTTCTCCGCGCCATGCCCTTCCCTCCAGAGCTTTTTAAAGCGGACATCCCCCGTCGCGAGGGGCTAGCTTTTCCTAGAGGTCCTTTTTAGCTTGAAGTATCTTGCCGTTTTTCTATTTTAGCGCAGACTTCGGCTTCCCCTCGCTCAGGGCCGCCAAAAGCCTCTTCCAGGAAGGCACGGCGCAGATGCAAACCCCCATTTTCAGGCGTCGTTCAGTTATAAATAACCTTTGTAAATTTTTTTATTTAGATTTCAACACCACTGAAACTTGTGGGTACGGGTCAACTGAAGTTTGGTTCTGCGACAATGGTGCCCACCCGTTACCCCGAAAAAAGTCTTTAGCCAAAACAAACATCAATTTATTATTTACGGACTTTTTTTACAAAAACTTTTTTATATCCATTCTTCCCGTCGCTTTTTTATAAAAGGGCAGTTCAACGATCTGGCCTGCTAGCTCCTGCCGGTCGGTCTGAATCCTGACCTGATTCCCGATGGCCGATGCTTCGATTGCTGTATATCCGAGCGCGATGGCGCAGGAGAGCGACGGCGAGAAGCTTCCGCTCGTTATCGTACCGATCCCGCGGCCGCGCGCATCAAGGATTTTATCGCCGTGACGCGCAGCCCTGCGGCCTTCAAGCCGTATGGCGGCGAGCAGTCGGCATTTTTTTGACGGGTCAAGAACCGCTGCCGAGCCGATGAATTTTTTATCGGCCGCGATCGCACGGGTAAAACCCGACTCGGCGGCATTAGTGTGGTCGTCAAGTTCGTGGCCGTAGAGGGGGTACCCCATCTCAAGCCGCAGCGTATCGCGCGCGCCGAGCCCTGCAGGCAGCGCGCCGAGATTCAGGCAGTCGTTCCAGAATGCTTTTCCCCGCTCGTTCGTGCAGTAGATCTCAAAGCCGATTTCGCCGGTATAGCCGGTGCGGCTAATAAGCATCTCTATGTTTTTATAGTGGTTTTTCATCCAGGTATAATATTTCATTCCGTCAATTTTATCGGCGAAAAGCTTCTGCATGATTTTTACCGAGGCAGGGCCCTGAAGGTCGAGTTTCGCGGTCTGCTCGGAGAGGTTTTCAATTCGCGTCCCGGCCGAGAGGTGCTGTCTGAGCCACTCAAAATCGGCCGGTTCGGTGGCGGCATTCACGACCATGAAAAATTCGTTTTCCGCCATCCGGTACAGGATCTGGTCGTCAATCACGCCGCCGTTTTCATTGCAGATAAAACCGTACCTGCACTGGCCGGTTTTTATCGGCGTAACCGGACACGAAAGCATTATTTCCAGATCAGCGGCTGCGTTGGCACCCTTGATCAGAAACTCACCCATGTGGCAGGTGTCGAAAATCGCCGCGGCCTCACGGGCGGCTATATGCTCTTTAATAATGCCGCTGTATTGTATAGGCATTGAGTAGCCGCCGAAAGGCGCCATTTTAGCACCCAGTGCGACATGGGAATCATAGAGAATTGTTTTTTTCAACAAAACTCCCGTTTATTATTAACTGAATAGTGCATGACTATTGGAAGGCAGTCCTCCCAATAGTTCGCTTGATGTGTGTAAAATTCATGTATTACTTTTTTTGACATTCCTGCGTTGATTGCCATCCGGGATCAAAGGTATCTGCCCATGCTTTTATTGCCGCGCTAAGGTCACAGAGCCGGTTGCTGCTGAGATCCAGCGTGGTATAGTTTTCTGATCCCTGTTTGACGCGGAGTCCGCTGATTTTTTCGATATGTTCCGGAAGCGAGGCAAGCCGGTTGTGGCTGATACGGAAAATAGTCAGATCAATAAGCCCTGAGGCACTCTGCGGAAGTCCGGTCAATGCATTGAACGACAGATCGAGTACCTTGAGTCTTTTACAGTTCCCTATGCTGTCGGGGATTTTTGACAACCTGTTTCCCGCGGCCGCCAGCCATTGCAAAGTTGACAATTGGGTTATTTCCTGAGGAAGCGATGAAAGGCTGTTGCTGTCGCAAAAAAGCCAGCAGAGTTTTTTACAGCGGCTTACTGAAGCCGGAAGTGTTGTCAGCCTGTTATTGCTCAGGTAAAGATCGGTAAGCGACGGGCTGTCAAACAGTTCCTCCGGCAATGCCGCAAGCCGGTTAAAAGAGCAATCGAGCTTGCGCAGGGATTTGAGCGAGCCGATGCCGGACGGAATGCTTTTTATCGCGTTGCGCCTGAGTACAAGCACCTCGAGCTGGGATAGGCTTTCGACTTCTGCGGGCACGGTTGCCAGGACATTCGAATCAAGGTGCAGATACCGAAGGGAATGCATGGCGCCCATGCTATCGGGAAGCGCCGTAATCCGGTTTCCGGTGAGCCGCAGCTCTTCAAGGTTTTTAAGCGCAATAACCTGTGCAGGAAAATGGGAAAAATTGTTATGGTCGAGATTTAACGAAATTAAGGAGGGGAGCCCGGCAATCTGCTCCGGCAGAACCGAGAGTTTATTGTCCGCGAGCGAAAGGTCGTTCAAGTCGACCAGCTTGCCGATTTCCGGCGGCAGCGAGGAAAGATTGTTATGGTCAAGGGCAAGGATCCGGAGCCGGGACAGGTTCCCGATTTCAGGTGACAGCGTTGCAATGTTTTTAGACGAGAGAAAGAGCGCGGTAACATGACCGTTTGCAGTGTCCGCGACGCTCGTGACGGGGATATCTGCAAGATTGTTTTTATCAAGAATTGATCTTACAGCCAGAGAATCATCAGGGATTAATTTGGCAGAAAGAAGGGTGGTAAAAAACAGGAAAAGAAAAAAAATTTTATATAAAGACGAGGGTAAAAATGGTCGGAAGTTCAAGATGAAGCGCTCCTGAATATTTGAAGAGAGTATTTAAATTATGTTGTGGCAGGGAATAATGAAAAATCAAAGATAGAAAGATTCTTTGATGAGAATGCTCGCATAAGCCTGCTGCTTAAAGGCATGGCGGTACACCCCCTTCGCTTTTAAAACTCCAAATGGAAGATGAAAAAACGAAGCAACTCCGATTTCGAGAGTCAGGGGAGTGTAGAGGAGCGGCAAAGCCTCCTTCAAATAAACGCGCGAATTCCTGTTGACACACTTGTGTATACAAGTTATATTATGGCTGCTGATTAAAGCATACGGACGAATCGGTTCTCATCGTTACTGAAACAGCCAAAGGAAAAGAGAAGATATGGATTTTATCAGCGCGATGATCGAAAAAGCAAAAAAGAAGCCCATGCGGATCGTTTTTCCGGAAGGAGATGATGAACGCATTGTCGTTGCAGCGGCAAAAGCGGCGGAACTCGGGATAGCGCGGCCGATTGTTGTCGGTAATGCAGAAGAGGTCAATGCATTGGCTGTGAAGAATAAAGCATCCTTGAACGGCATAGCCGTTGTCCCGACATCGGATGAAAAAAAAATAAGCAGATATGCGGCTGCGTATGCAGAAGCACGACAGATGAAAGTGGCTGTTGCAGAAAAACTGGTAAAAAAGCCGCTGTCGTTCGGCTGCATGATGGTAAAGATGGGTGAGGCAGACGGCATGGTAGGGGGGGTGGCCCATGCAACCGCATCGGTAATTCAATCAGCGGCCCTTACGGTCGGTTATCAACAGGGCCTTTCCACTGCTTCAAGTTTTTTCGTTATGGTAGTTCCGGAATTTGCCGGTGAAAAAGATAAAATATTCATTTTTGCGGATTGTGCCGTGAATATCGCACCTACCGCACAGCAGCTGGCAGAAACAGGAATCGCCTCCGGCACCAATGCAAAGGCTCTTCTGGGAATCGATCCCAGAATCGCATTTCTCTCTTTTTCGACCAAGGGATCTGCCAGTCATGAAACAGTCGATAAGGTGCTGGAGGCGGTACGGATTGCCAGAGGGATCAACAGCCATTTCGCGATTGACGGCGAATTGCAGGGTGACGCGGCGCTCGCTCCAGGTGTTGCGGCAAAGAAAGCAAAAGAGAGCGCTGTCGCAGGCAAGGCGAATGTGCTGGTTTTCCCTGATCTGAATGCCGGCAACATCTGTTATAAATTGGTGCAGTATCTTGCTCATGCAAAGGCCTATGGCCCGATTCTGCAGGGGTTTGCAAAGCCGATCAATGACATGTCGCGCGGCGCAACTGTTGATGATCTTGTCGGAGTAACCGCGATTACGGTCGTACAGGCTCAGAATGGATGATTGACTTGCTATTGTATATACTATCAAGCAGCGAGGTGGAGCGTAATGAAAGTACTGGTATTTAACTGCGGCAGTTCTTCCATCAAATACAAATTGTATGATATGCCGGATGGCACACTGATCGCCGCGGGTTTAGTGCAGCGGATTGGAGAAGAAGCTTCCGAAGCGAAGCAGAAGGCCGGTACAAAAGAGATCCGGATGCAAAAAAGAATCGGCAGTCATGCCGAAGGAATGAACATCATGAGCGTCATGCTCACTGATCCGGAAAAAGGGGCGATCCAATCAATGTCCGAGATCGGTGCGTGCGGTCACCGCGTGGTAAATGGCGGAGAGAAAATCACCGGCTCAGTGAAAATAGACCAGCAGCTTATCCATATTATCGAACATTATTCTGAACTGGCACCCCTTCATAATCCGCCGAACCTCGTTGGGATACGTGAAGCTCAAAAAATGTTCGGCGATATTCCTCAAATAGCATGTTTTGATACGGCATTTCATACCACAATGCCTGAGACAGCTTATTTGTATGCGCTGCCGTATTGGATGTATGAAAAACTCCGGATACGCAGATACGGGTTCCATGGTACTTCGCATCGATACATTGCGCGGCGTGCAGCGCAGCTTTTACAAAAAGAAAAGTATGGCGTCAATCTGATTACCTGTCATTTAGGAAACGGCTGTTCAATGGCGGCGGTAAGAAACGGCCGGTCGGTAGATACAACGATGGGACTGACACCGCTGGAAGGGCTGGTCATGGGCACCAGAACCGGCGATATTGATCCGGCGATCATTTTCCACCTGGTCAGGAAAGGATATAAACCCGAGGAATTAGATTCACTTTTAAATAAAAAGTCAGGACTGCTGGGTATTTCGGAAATTTCAAACGATGTGCGCAATCTCGAAGAGAAAGCCGCCTCCGGATCCAAACGAGCGCAACTGGCGCTTTCAATTTTTGCCTACAGGATTAAAAAGTATATCGGTGCCTATCTTGCGGTACTGAACGGGTGTGATGGAATCATTTTCGCAGGCGGCATCGGTGAAAATGGCGCCCCCATGCGGGCCCGGATACTTGAAGGCATGGAATTCCTTGGAATAAAAATCGATCCTGAGAAAAACAGGGCCGCTGTCGGAAAAGAGGCGGAAATCCAGACGTCCGATTCAAAAATAAAAATCATGGTCATTCCGACAGACGAAGAAATCGCTATAGCCCGGGATACATTCGAAATCGCATCTGGAATAGGCAAATAGGTTCTGTTTTAAAGAGGCATATTCAGATACCCCGCAGCTTGCTGCGGGGGAGATCATCAGCCGTAAACTTTTATAAAAGGAGCTGTAATGATGTCAAATACATTGGAAAGGGTGCAGCGTGTTACCGCCGAATTGCTGAAAATCGACAAATCCGGAGTGAAGCCGGAATCGAACTTCGTCAAGGATCTGGGAGCCGAATCGGTTCAGTCGATAGAACTCGTTGCAGCGTTTGAAGAGGAATTCGACATGGAAATGGATGAGGCTCAGGCTTTGGCGGTAAAAACCGTCGGCGATGCGGTAACCTTTATTGATCGAATTCTTGCAACAAAAAAGCAGCGATAAAAAGGAAAGACGGTGAAGGTAAGGAGAGGATACCCCGGGATGGTACTGGAAAAACGGTTGCCGGCGGTTGATAAACGGTCAAATGTGCCTATTTATGCGCAATTGAGGGATATTATTCAGGCTGATATTAAGAAAAAGCGGATCCGGCCGAATGAAAAAATTCCAAGTGAAAACATGCTGGCTAAGGAATACGGTATCAGCCGCATGACGGTCAGGCATGCGATCCGGGAACTTCAGAATAAAGGCTGGATTTTTACCAAACACGGTAAAGGCAGTTTTGCGAGCAGTCTGACCAATACGCAAATGTTAGTCAAGCTCGATGGCTTTTCTACCGAGATGATCAAGCTTGGATATACCGTGCATTCCAAATTGATCGAGGCGAAAAAAGCGTGGTTTTCCAACGAGACAATGGATGCCTATTCCGGGCTTCAGGAAGAAAAGCAAAACCCTCTGATAGTCATCCGGCGTATCCGCTATCTGGAAGGGAAGCCTTTCGCAATTGAAAATTCCTATCTGCCGTTTCTTATCGGCCGTAATCTTCTCATAAAGACTTTTGATGAGAAATTTTCAATTTATCGTTATCTTGAAGAGGAACATGGAATCAGTTTCTCATGCGCCGATCACGTTATTGAACCGAAACGGGCTTCCCCGCATGATGCCGCATTACTCGGCATAAAAAGCGGAACGCCGGTGCTTTTCATCTCAGGAGTGACTTTTTCGGAATCAGGAGAGCCGGTAGAATATATCAAGGGCATTTATCTGGGCGATCGATATAAATTAAAAGTCAGCATAAAGAAATAAGGAGAAACAGACGTGTCGGCAGCGAACTATTCCCGAATAGCAAAAGAACAGATTGCGATTCTTGAAAAGAACGGTTGTTCGAGTGATGACTGGAGCGCGGTTTCGGTTGCCGAAGGTTTTGATCCGCGGCGGGTTGAACGCGTCACATTTCAGGGACAGGTGGAACTCGGCAGATTCAGCGGATCGATCGAACTTGCCGATGGCATTAAGCGACCGACCGGAATCTATCGAGCTAAGCTGCGTAATGTCAGCATCGGGGACAATTGCGCGATCAGTGATGCCCGCGGATGGATTTCGAATGCGACGATCGCGGAGCATGTCTGCATAGAGAACAGCGGAACGATTGCCTGTGTCGGAGAAACGAGTTTCGGCAACGGCCATGAGATTTCGGTGCTGGTTGAAGGCGGCGGACGCGAACTGTCCATTACCAAAGACACGAGCGCACAGATTGCCTATATGACGGTACTGTATCGCGACCGGAAAGAGCTGCACCAGCGTTTGAATGCAATGGCGGACGCGTGTGCAGGGCGCATGCGCGGCAAACGTCTTCAGATCGGCACCGGTGCGCGGATTACCAACTGCTCCGAGATCATCAATGTAGCGGTCGGTGATTATGCGGTAGTCAATGGAGCGCAGAGCCTTAAAGAAGGCACCATCGTTTCTTCAAAGGAAGCGCCGACGATAGTGGGAAATGGCGTCATTGCGGAACATTTTATTCTGCAGCAGGGATCCTCGGTGCTCGACGGGGCCATGGTTTTTTCAAGTTTGATTGGGGAAGGAACCAGAATCGGAAAACAGTTTTCCTGCGAAAATTCCGTATTTTTCGCCAACTGCGAAGGATTTCACTCCGAAGCGTGTTCGATTTTTGCCGGACCCTACACGGTCACGCACCACCGGTCGACACTGCTTATCGGCGGCCTCTTTTCCTTTTATAATGCGGGGAGCGGCACCAATCAGTCGAACCATATGTATAAGCTCGGTCCTCTTCATCAGGGAGTGATGGAACGGGGAAGCAAAACCGGCTCGTTTTCCTATCTGCTGTGGCCGTCCCGCGTCGGCGCTTTTACCGCGGTCATCGGCAAGCACTATGCGCATTTTGATACGGCAGAGTTTCCCTTCTCATATATCAACGAAGAAGAGGGGAAATCCACGATTGTTCCGGGTATGAATTTTTTTACCGTAGGAACGCTTCGGGATGGTGCGAAGTGGCCTGCGCGTGACTGCCGCAGGAATACTAACAAGCTGGACCTTGTGACATTCAATGTCCTTTCGCCCTATACCGGCCAGAAAATGATTGCGGGGCAGGCCCGTCTTCTTGACTTGTATGAAAAAACCGGAAAGGAGCAGCAGTGGGTAACCTATAAAGGTATTGCCGTCAAGCGTCTGCTGCTTAAGACATGCAGCAGGTATTATGGTATCGCTCTTGATAAATATTATGGGGATATACTCCTTGGTAGAATTACTCAGGGAAAAGCTGATTCACTCCGTGCGCTGTTGAATTTCAGCGCTGCGGGCGAACAGGGAGACGGTGAATGGGTCGATCTCGGCGGTCTTATATGC
Organism: uncultured Fibrobacterota bacterium; assembly: GCA_903888815.1. Lineage (GTDB taxonomy): Bacteria > Fibrobacterota > Chitinivibrionia > Chitinivibrionales > Chitinispirillaceae > BOG-1184. The sequence continues at coordinate 1,188 of CAISVC010000585.1, read as the reverse complement.
CCAAAGAACCGGATAAGCAGGATCATCGCGAAAATTACTTCCGGAGCAATAGCTTCGGTTGAACAGCTGCAGACCGAGCTTGAGACGGTATTCAGGAGCTACGGTGATGATGAATGGAACTGGTTTCTGGTGCAGTATAAAAAATGCACTGATCGCGAGCTGTCCGGCGAGCCGCGTGAAGTCATCATCGGATTGTTTGAACGATGGCGCGATGCTTCTCTCAAACTGCTTACTATGGTTCTTGGTGATATTTCGAAAGAGTTCGAAGGCGAGGTTCGCATCGGGTTTGGCATTGACGGCAATCAGGATGCCGATTTTGAGGCAGTCAGGGGAACTTTTGCAGGGAATAAATTTGTTGCTCAATTAAATAGCGAAATAGATACGATTAAAAAAAAGTTTGATACAGCAGTCACCCAGATCAACTCAACGAAAGGATGATGGTATGCGACTTATTATTCAAAAGGATTATGGCATTTTAAGCAAATGGGTTGCCCACTATATTGCCAAAACGATAATTGATTTCAAGCCGACTTCGAGTAATCCGTTTGTGCTGGGGTTACCGACCGGTTCTTCGCCCATCGGTACCTATGAAGAACTGGCTAAATTGCATAAAACGGGAAAGCTTTCGTTTAAAAATGTGGTCACTTTCAATATGGATGAATATGTCAATCTTCCGGAAAATCATCCTGAAAGCTACCGTTCGTTCATGTGGAAACAGCTCTTCAGCCACATTGACATTCCGAAGCCACAGGTGAATATCCTGAACGGCAATGCAAAAGACCTCGAAAAAGAATGCGCTGATTATGAGGATAAAATAAAAAAACTGGACGGCATACAGCTGTTCCTGGGTGGAATCGGTCCGGATGGCCACCTTGCCTTCAATGAACCATGTTCATCGCTTCATTCCAGAACCCGCATCAAGACGCTCACCTATGACACTATTGTGGCAAATTCACGATTCTTCGATAATGATCTGAACAAAGTTCCAAAACTTGCGCTTACGGTTGGCATTCAGACCGTTACCGACGCCAAACAGGTGGTGATTATCGCCAGCAGTTATAAAAAAGCCCGGGCGCTCCAGAAGATCGTTGAGGAAGGGGTCAACCACATGTGGACCGCATCGGTTCTGCAGCTCCATCCTAAAGCGATCGTCGTGTGTGACGAGGAGGCAATCGTTGAATTGAAAGT